>NZ_QTXH01000019.1:771-13496 GCF_003461545.1 Coprococcus sp. AF16-22 | reverse complement strand
ACAGGCATAGAGCATTATATAATTCCGGCGTTTGACAAGGTAGTGGATTTAAAGACATGCGTGGATTATTTGGAACTATATGGTTTTGATGAGTTAGAAATTAATAGAAAAACGGAATGCAATGGGGATGTATTTATTTTGCCGGCAAAGTATCCGAATAAAGAATCCTATAGAGTGAAAGTGCAAAGTGATTATCAAGAGATAAAAATGGAATTAAAGCAAGACATTCTAGATAATAAAATTACGGAAGAAGAAGGAGAGCGGGAATTGATTTGGTATGAAAGGCGGTTTCGTGACAATATTGAAAGATATGGGAAATTTTTTGAATATGAAACTAAAAAAGAAGTTTCACAATTAAAGGCAGAGCGTGCAGAAAAAAATATAAATGCAATACGTGCGATGGGAGTCGAAGTGTAAAAAACTAAGGGAAAAAGGGAGTAAGCATATGAAATTAAAACAAATGACAAGAAGGATTATTGCTGTAGTGCTGTCAATATCAATGTTATTGACAGTGTTACCGACGAACTGCAGCGTAGCTTTCGCAGAAAGTGGAAATTTAGGAGAGACGATTCTTGCATCTTTGACAGATGAGATTTCAAGTATGGGCGAGGCATCAGCGGAAGCGCTTGCCGATTCGACCGCAGAAGCCAGCGTGCGGGCAGGGGATTGGAGAACGGCAATTTATGTAGACCGTTTGGCGTGGAATAAATTTCACATAGAGGTGCAGAAAGATATAGTTACAAAATATAAATCAAAGCCGTAAACGCAGGTAAGATAGTCACAATTCCGGCAGAGGACATGACGATAGGCAGCTGGTCGGGAACAGGGTATATGGTCATAGACCCTGAGACCGGAGCAGGGGCGTATATGATATCAGGCGGGCTGTGTGGGGGAAGCACGGCGGAAGCCATATATAGTATGTTTCTTGTCAGTCAACTATATTTTAGCGTAACATTAGAATCGCAAGTACAGGGAATAGTTTCAATGGCGGAAATACTCAGTTATGCAGTTTTGTTTGATGGCATGCTAGCAACGGCAGTTGCTTATGGTGGAATGAATCAAGCGATAATGAAATTAATGGGTTATAACTGGATTGATATGTTTAAGGATGGGTTTTTAGGAATTTTGGATGGATATTCAAAAATTGGTTCATAGGAGGGCTAATGAAACTTTTTGGGTTTGCATTTATTTTATGGATAATTGTATATGTCTATGGAATATATAAGCATGGAATAAAAGATGTAATACTTCAACATAAGGTATTTATTAATTGCTTATTACTAGTTGTGACTGTTATATTATTTGCATTCGGTTGTTATACAAATGTTATATACTCAAGCAAATGTAAAATAGGTGAACGAGTAGACGGGGTAATATCGTCGAGAGATTTTAGCCCAGGTTCAAGAAGTGCAGAATGGTATTATGAGTATGAAATAGATATTACAGATGAAGATACTCATGTGACAGCATATTCAAGTAAATATTATAAGTAAGGTGACATTGTAGCATGTTATGTAGCAATTTCCGATGTTCAAAAAGAACGTAAATCAATTATTGAGGTTAGTAATGAATGCAAAAAAGGAAATAGATTAATAACGGTTGCAGGTTATGTACTGATTTTTGAACTAGGAATTTGGTGTATTCAGAATAAATTTTAAAGGCAGTTAAAGTCAGGGTATAGTTTGTATTAAGCTGAGGAGAAAAAGTAAACAATAACCATAAACCACATTTCAAAGGGAGGAAGAAACAATGTTAAAGGGGAAAAATTTCTTATTGAAAAGAGTCATTTCGTGCGTCCTTGTATGCGCCATGATACTGGGGCTGATTCCGCAGTCCGTCTATGCGGCACCGTCTGAAGGCACAGACACTCAGAAGACTTATTCGTCAGACGGATTCACCATTACTTACAAGGAAGCAAGTGCATGGGACAATTATGTGAATGCGGAGATAACGCTTGCAAACGACACGGACAGTGCAAAGAGTCTGTGGGAGATTCAGTTTTCATATGACGGCGAGATAGACAGTATATGGAACGCTGATATAAAAAACCACGATGACGGCACGTATGTGCTTGAAGCAAAAACATACAACAGCACGATAGCTGCGGGGCAGTCCGTAACCCTTGGGTTTATGGCTCACGGAAGCAGTGCAAAACCTGCCATGCCGGAGAGCATAACATTTGCAGATGCTTCGGCTTCGGAGGATAAAAAGGACGAAGATACAGAAGGCGGGGATTCGGAGGGTACAGATACACCGGAGGTCATAATTCCGGGGCAGACATATGAGGTCCCGGAAAAGTGGAGCGGACTAAACTACGCAGTGTTCACATCCGGAGATTCAAATCTGTCGCTTTATACGGGAAATACAAGTATAAGCGGTTCAGTCCATACAAATCAGGATTTTTATTATCAGGGCAGCAGCATAAAGATAGACGGAGTGCTTGAGGCTTCAAAGGGCATAACAATAAAGACGGCAGTCGGTTCTGACTCCATACAGATAGGCTCCAAGTTGGAAAAAGCAGACAGAATAGAGATGCCGGATATCACAGAAGAGCTGACCGAATACACATCAGCAAACGGCGTATGCTATGACGCTTCCACGCAGTTTGGAAGCGACAGCATAATCATTGATACATCGCTTTATATAAACGGCGATGCCGCATTCAATACGACAGAGTTTATGGGACAGGGAATCATATATGCAACGGGAGCGGTTACATACAATGCGGGAAGCATGAGCACAGCGAACGGCTCAAGGCTGTTTATTGCCTCAGAGAGCGGAGACATTACCATCAATGGTTCCGGGATATCAATGAATGCCGTTCTGTACGCGCCAAACGGCTGTGTATGTATCAATTCAAACGAACTGAACCTGAATGGTCGCATCATAGCAAAACAGGTATGTATAAACGGAACAAAAGTAAATATAAATGCAGGACCGTGTGATTTGGACATGCTTGATTTCATCTTCAAGCCAGAGATTGATGTAGCGGCAGATGGTACAAAGAAAGAAAACCGCAGGGTCAGCCTGTCCGTGCAGGAGATTATGAACACGGAATACATACAGAAAGAGAATACGGTCTGGAGCATAACCAGAGACGGGGAAGATGCCGGACAGTATTATGCTGTGGATGAAGAAAATTCAGATTATTTCCACAGGGAGATGATTTTTAGGGAAGCCGGCACTTATATGGTGTCTGTCACCGTGACAACAGGGAAGGTCAATTACACGGTTACAAAAGAACTGGTGATTGAGGAGGATAAAGCGCCATGCGCTGATTTTGAACTGTCGGATAAATACTTTATGCGTGATGAAGAGGGGAAGACATATGTGCACATAGACGACAGTTCGGTGTCACCGGATGGAGATACTATAGGCAGACGTGTGTGGACGATATATTATGATAAGGACAACAATGGAGAGTTTGACGAATCTGAGGGCACGGTAATCAGCGACGAAAATGAGGCGGCTGTTGATTACACGACAGAGAACGTCGGCAGATATAAGGTATCGATTACAGTGTACGAGACCTTTGACGACACAATACCAAAGCTCCTGACGGAAGATGCGTATCTGCATGATGATACATCGGGCAAGGCTGTTTCGGAGTGCGTGTTTGAAGTAGGCAATGAGGCGCCGACGGCAGCGCTTGATATTGAAAAGTCAAAGTCGGCTGATATAGTATTCACGGTCGGCGAGACCGATGCTGACACCATGGCTGTCTATACGGAGAAAGCCGATGAGCTTAAGACTCTGCTTGCAGAGAACGGGATAGACGCCAAGGTGGATGCTGTGTCCACATCCACATATACCGCGCAGGACACATTTGCGTGGAAGGAATACGGACACTACAACTGCGACGGCTACGCAGAGCACATCATATATGAAGAAGATGCCATCAAGATGATAGGATATTACAGTTCTCCAAAGAAGGATTTTCTTTATATAGCAAATGACAATCCTGGGCAGAAGACATTTGAATTCGATTTGCAGCGTGATAACACCGACTGGCACAGCATGGAGGGCGGCGGCTTCCTGTTCAACACAACGGTTTCCGATGATGATAATTATATAAAGGGATTCTGTATACTTGTGACTCGGTCGGGGCTTAAACTCGTCCGTATAGACTGCGACAACCTTCAGAGATTCAGAGACGGCGGTGTAGAGTGGGTGCAGAATGTCGGTCAGCTTTTAAGGACCTACAGCATACCAAATCTGTATGCGGAACATCATTTCAAGATAGTGGTTGACAGCAGCACCATATCGGTGTGGGATGGGGACACTCTTGTGATAGATAACTTTGTTCTGCCTGAAAACGATTATGGCTATGGGTTTGGACCTATCACAAGTCAGGCATGGCACGACTGTTGGCAGAGGTCATACTTCACATTCAAGAACATAACCATGGAGACAATGACTGGAAGCAGCCTTTCGGATATTGTAGACGGATATGACTGGAGGGCAGGGGCGTCACATTATGTGCTGAACATAAGCAGCGCTGAGGTGCCGGAACTGGTTTCCGATGACGCCATGGCGGAGCTTGCGGCTGCACTCATAAGAAATCAGGCGGCATTTGCCGGAATCGGCAGTGATACAAACGAAAGTCAGTATCTCGGACTTTTAAATGCCGCGAATACGGGCGGCATGTACGTATCACTGGACGACCTATCTTCCAAGATGGACACGATAAACACGTACATACTGCAGTCTGTACTCAGCAAGGACTACAGCATAGACAAATACATAACAACAGATGATATAATCACCTACAAGGGTTATTATCAGGATGCCGAAAATGATGAGATATATGAAGAACAGTGGGAGTATGAATACGATCCGTCGGCTTTCACGTCGTCGTCAGGTGAGGCTGAAAATATAGTAAAGAAAGTGGACGAGCCTATTACGGTGTTTGAAAATACGGGAGCATATTCCATACGGCTTGCAGTAAGGGACAATCCGACGGGTGACAACGATGCTCTGGACGGGTACCGCCTGTGGTCTGATACGGAGCAGTATGACAGGCTGCTTCTTGTACAGACACGCCCTGCTGCGTCGGTTTCCGTAACGGTTTCGGAAGACAGTGAGGACAGCTCGGAATGTATTGCAAATGCAGTTTATGAGGCTTATGATGCAGACCACACTGATGACAGCACACAGGGTATACGAGAGGAATATTTCTGCTACAAGAATGTAAAAGACGCGGGATGGACTGAGGGCAAGCTTCCGAACAGGCTTGCAGCAGGGTGCACATATCTGGTTAAGTATCAGGTAAAGGATGCGGAGGGGACGCTGTCTTTCCCTGCCGTGGCGGTTGTGTGTACTACTGAGCCGGGAGTATACGAGGAGATTGATGATACGGTTCCGCCTACGGTGTATATAGACACAGCAAAGACAGAGATAAAAGTGGGAGAGGAACTTCTGATAGACGGATATGCGCTGGATGATTACGGCGTGGATTCGTATGAGATGTATATAGACGGGGAGCTTGTGCTCAGCTCTTTTGGACGAGTGATATTAACTCCTGACAAGGCTGGTGAGATAAAAGTAAAGGCGGTAGCCACGGATATCGGCGGCAATACTTCCGAGAAGGAAATCACCATCACCGTGGTGGACGACAGGGACACTACGCCGCCTGTGGCAGAGATTACATCACCAAATTCGGGTTCGGAGCTTGGATTTAATATACAGATAAAGGGAACAGCTGATGATGAAACCAAATTTGACAGCTATACACTTTCGTACCGCGCGCAGAGTGAAGATGAGTATCACGTCTTTGCCGAGGGCAGCGAGGCAGTGACAGATGACGTACTCGGAACGCTTGACGTGTCGGAATTTACTGCCGGCACATACGATATACGGCTTACCGTAAAGGATGCGGCGGGAAATGTCTCTTACTATGGCATAACCCTGTATATCGAGGTGGGTACGGGTACATCGTCATACGCCCTTTCGGGTTCCATCGACTCGATATCACTGTCCGAAGACAAGTCGCAGATAGATATAAAGGGCAGTGTAAACGCGGAAGGAAATTTAGACAGATACTCGCTCACATACAGCTTGGGCGGGTACGGCGACAAGGTGACCATATCGGAAGGCACGGAAGAGGTAACAGACGGCATACTTGGCTCCATAAACACGTCAGAGCTATCGGGCGGAACTTATTACCTGACGCTCACTGCCACGGATACAAATGGCAACAGCGGAACTGCATCGGCGTCGTTTGGGTATACCGTGGGGACATCTTCGATTGAAAATGAGAACACGGGCGAGATAGGCAAAGACAGCGGAAAGGAAGAAGAAGGAAAAGAAGAAGGCGGCGGAGAAGAACAGAAGCCGGAGACGCAGGACAAGCCGTTCTCTGTCAGCCTGTCATACAGTCAGGCTGCAATAGGAACTGCGGTCAAGGTACAGGTGACACTGCCGTCGGATATTGATGAGAGTACTCTGGTTATATATAAGGGCGAAGAGGAGATAGCAAGCGGAACGAGGAAGACGGAATTTACGTCCGCAGTGTCCGGAAAAGTTAGGATAACCGCAGTCGGAACGGACACAGCAGGCGAGAAAAGACAGGTGACTGCTTACTGTAACCTCTTCAACGACAAGGACAAGAAGGCTCCCGTAGCGGAGATAACATCGCCTGCGATAGATGAGGCGCTTACGGAGCCTGTGGACATAACAGGCTCGGCATATGATGAGACGGAGCTTGATTACTGGAAGCTGGAATACCGCATGACAGATTCCGACACATACATACTTCTCTCAGAAGGTACAGAGAAAGTGAAGGACGGTACTCTGGGACGACTTGACACAACCATGCTTATGAACGGACAGTACACCTTAAGGCTGACGGTATGCGACAAGGGCGGCAACAGGACGAGACTTGAAAATGATTACGTGGTAGAAGGCGGTCTCAAGGTCGGTGCCATGAACATAGGCTTTACCGACATAACGGCAAAGATGGGCGGTTCCACGGTGACTGTAAACCGCATGTACGACAGCAGGAATAAGCAGCAGGGCGACTTCGGTATCGGCTGGACGCTCGGCATATCAGGCATGAAGCTGTACGAGACAAATGATATAGCAAACGGGTACCAGATGACACAGTCGGGTTCCCTGTTCTCAACAGCATACCAGATAAGCGAAACGGTAAGCCATGACGTAACCGTGACATACGGCGACGGGACAAGCGACAGATTTGAAGTATCGCTTTCACCGGAGCGCAGGGCGCTCGTGCCGATATCCGAGGTGACGGTATCATACAAATGCGTGACAAGCCAGAAGGTGAAGCTCGAGATTATAGGCGATACGACTGCATACTTTACAGGCAACGGGCTGATGTTCTACGAGGACAGCATGTTTGACGACCTGAAATACAAGCTCACCAACAAGGACGGCGTGCAGATGTACATGACGGCGGATGGCGGCGTATACAAAATAGCTGACACCGACGGCAACGTAATAACGGTTGATGAAAACGGATACCATGCGGAAAACGGAAAAAGCATCATATTTGACAGGGACAGCAAAGAGCGTGTTACGGCGGCGACGAATCCGAACGGGAACACCACGAAGTACGCATATGACGATGCGGGCGACCTTATAAGCGTGACTGACAGTGCAGACCGCACGGTGAGCTTCACATACGACGCGGAGCACAACCTGATATCAATCACCGACCCGATGGGCATAGCAGTCGCAAGGAATGAGTATGACGATGACGGAAGGCTTATTGCGACCATAGATGCGGACGAGAACAGAATAGAGTACGATTATGATGTGGACGGAAGAACGGAAGCGGTGAAGGACCGCAGAGGGAATACCACGGTATACACCTACGATGACAGCGGCAACATACTCCAGACGGTGGATGCATGCGGAGGAAAGACGACAAATACCTATGATGACATGGGAAATCTTCTCTCGACAACGGACGCAAACGGGAATACCACAGGCTATGACTATGACTCATCAGGCAACGTGACAAAGGTAACCGCCGCAGACGGCACAGCCGTTTCAAGTGAATATACACAGGATAACCTTGTGTCCGGCATACAGATGATGGACAAGACCGTCATGGCAATGGAGTACGATGACTATGGCAGACTGACAAGCCTGACTGACGCTGACGGCAATGATACGGAATACACATATTCGTCAGACGGAAAACTCACGGGAGTAACTGACGGGATAGGAACCGTCCAGACGGTGACATACGATGCGGACGGAAATGCTGCTTCCACCACAAACGGTGCGGGCGAGACAGCATCATACACTTACGATAAAGACGGAAGGTGCACTTCGGTGACGGTCAGCCGGATAGAGAATGGTGAGACGCTCACATTCACAAGCACCTACAACTACAACGAGGCGGGAGACATTATCCAGAGCGTTGACAACTCCGGAAACGTGACGGCATATGAGTATGATGCGGATGGAAACATGATAGCATCAACCGACGCAAAGGGACGCAGAATCACGTATGAATATGATGACCTCGGCAACACGGTGAAAACTGCATACCCGGACGGAACATGTGAGACTTTCGATTATGACGCAAACGACAACAACACGTCGGCGACAGACCGAAGCGGGCAGACAGTGCAGATGGAGTACGATAAGCTGAACCGCCTTACGAAGAAAACATACGCTGACGGGACAAGCGAGACATACACTTATGACGCAGCAGGCAACGTGACGTCAGTTACAGGCACAGGCGGCGGAAAGACCACCTATGCATACGACTGCCGCGGCAGGAATACTTCCGTAACGGACGCACTTGGTAACACAACCGTGTTCGCATACGACGAGGCTTCGAGACTTGTATCTCAGACGGACGCGCTTGGCGGCGTGACGTCATATGAATACGATGACAACGGCAACGTGACAAAGACTACGTATGCGGACGGCAACAGCGTAACTGCTAAGTACGATGCGAGAAGCAGAATCACTGAGCAGAAAGACCAGAACGGCAGTAAGACGGAGTATGCCTATGACGGCGCAGACCGTCTTGCAGGCGTGACAGACGCAGACGGCGGAACCTACACCTACGGCTATGACGGAAACGGCAATCTGGCAACGGTTACGGACGCGCTTGGGAACACCACCACCTACACTTATGATGCAGGCGGCAGGGTGTCCACGGTTAAGAATGCTCTGGGCGGAACTGCTTCATACGTATATGATGAAACAGGAAACGTGGCGAAGTACACAGACTGTGCGGGAAATGTCACGACATATGTCTATGACGATATGGACCGCCTCACGGAGAAGAACGTGTCAGGAGAAAAGACTTCATACACCTACAGCAAGGCGGGACTTCTCACAAAGGTCACGGACGGCATGGGAACCGTAAGCTTCAGCTATGACAGCTATGGAAGACTCACAGGAAAGACAGACGCAGCAGGGAATAAGCTGACGTATACCTACGACAAGTGCGGCAGGCTGTCGTCCATGGACAACGGATTCGGCGGAACAAAGTACGAATACGACATCATGGACCGCGTGACGCGTGTCATAGACAGGAACGGTCAGGCGACGGTGTACGAGTATGACGCCCTCGGCAACAGAAGCGCAGTGTGCTATCCGAACGGAAATGTCATGACATACACCTACGATGCGTGCAGCAGGCTCAAGGAAGAGTGCATAGTAAACGCAGACGGTGTGACGCTTGCAAAGTATACCTACGGTCTGGGCAAGGCAGGGGAACGTCTCAGTGTGACTGACATCACAAACGGCATAGAGACTGACATCGCGTATGAGTACGACAGCCTGAACCGCCTGACGAAAGAGGTCATAGAACGCGGAGACAACAAACTTACAAACGAGTACGGCTATGACAGTGCGGGAAACCGCACGTCAAAGGAAACCAAGGTTAAGGGTGACATCACGGAGCTTGCGGACACGCAGCTTGACGAGGTGGAGATAACTGAAGGTACGACTACTTACACCTACAACGCCTTAAACCAGCTCGTAAACGAGAAGTCAGATGACGGAACCATCACGTATACATACGATGCAAACGGAAACCTGACGGAGCAGG
This sequence comes from Coprococcus sp. AF16-22, assembly GCF_003461545.1. Classification (NCBI taxonomy): domain Bacteria; kingdom Bacillati; phylum Bacillota; class Clostridia; order Lachnospirales; family Lachnospiraceae; genus Coprococcus; species Coprococcus sp. AF16-22. The sequence goes on along the minus strand of NZ_QTXH01000019.1, from coordinate 3,457 downwards.
CGGGCAGAAAGACGGCTTCCTACAGCTATGACGCGGAGAACCGTCTGACTAAGGCGACGGTACAGAGCGGCAACAGCGTCACGATAGAGAGCTATACCTATGACTATGCAGGCAACCGCACATCGAAGACAGTCAATGAAGACAGCACGGTATATTACGTGACCGACACGAGCGGAAGTCTTGCATATGTGGCAGCCGAGATGGATGCGGACGGCAAAGAGACTGCTTCATACACCAGATGCGACGGCGAGCTGATGTCGATGGAAAGAAGCGGGGAAGTATGGTATTATCTGTATGACGGACTTGGCAGCACAAGGCTTCTTACAAATGAAGCGGGACGTATCACAGACAAGTATGCCTACGACGCATACGGCAGCCTCCTGAAAAAGAGCGGCGGCACTGAGAACGACTTCCTCTACACGGGCGAGCAGTATAATGCGAACACGGGGCTATACTACCTGAGAGCAAGATACATGAATCCGGGCACGGGCACGTTCATAAGCATGGACAGCTATCAGGGAAGCCTTTACGATCCGATAAGCTTGCACAAGTATCTGTATGCGAATGCGAATCCGGTTACGTATACGGACCCGAGCGGATATTTCTCACTACCTGAACTTAGTGCTGGCATGACAATGTCGCAAGTGTTGTCATCATCGTGGAAATTTATAGGACTAAACACTTTGATAGGCTCTTTGACTGGAGCGGCTGTTGGAGCTGTTGATTCCATTTTAGGAGGAAATAATTTCTCGACGGTATTGCAGGATGCTTTTAAAGGACTTTGGCAAGGGGCATTGTTTGGATGTGTTCTATCTTCTTTAACATGTTTTGCAACAATTAGTCCAATTTGCATGACCTTGCTATGTGTCTCACAGAAATTATTGTTGGTGAGCGGAACGGTAGGTGTAGCTATATCGGCTGAAGAAGGACATCCTGCTCAAGCAATATTTCGAGCCATCGTGTCAATTTTTGCATATAAAAGTTTGGGCAAAATAATAGATGGAGTAGACATAGCTAAATTAGACGGAGCAACTAAAGGTTATAGTCAAGATGCAAATGGTAGATGGCACAGATCCAATGGGCAATTTGCATCAAATTCGGAAGTTGGGATAACAGGTAAGACAGCGAGTGGAAAAGGTGTTCATGGTAACTCATTGACCAATAATTTTAATAAAAATTATGGATATGCATTGATTGATAAGAATACAAGTGAGGTACTTAAATTTGGAGAAACTTTATATCCAGACACAAGATATACACAAAGTTATTTAGATAGCATAAATGCAGAAATGAAAGTATTGGTCAGTGGACAAAAATTAGATATTCATTTATGGCAGCATGATATGAACATGTATTATTTTTATAAATATGGAGATTTTCCACCGCTGAATAAGAAAGGTTGGTAGTATGGAAATAAATATTAATTCGCCACAGTATTACACAAATGAATTTGGGATAGATGACGATATATATAATCTGTGCCAAGATATTCATGAATACTTTAAAAACAAATGTTACAGCGAAAGTATTGATATAGTTGGAATAATACCTATAATTGCTCCTAAGGAGACGATAAATAAAGGCTTATGTAAAAGAGGGTATCATTGTGAACCAAAATATGGATTTGCAAGCGTCAGGGAGTACATAGATTATGAAGAGTATGTTTCTGCGGATGTTGAAAAGAAAAAAAAGTTAATGCTTCAATGTGTTTTAAATTCTGTAAAAACAATAAAAACAAAGGGAAGGATAGACTTTCAAAAATTCAAAGAGGATTTTGATGTTTTTTGTAAAGAACATAGAATTTAAAAAACGGCAAAAATTAAGCGGATTGTAAACATCGTGATTTAGAGCCCTCAATGACGTGGCAGTCGGCTTCATGTGCGACGGCATGTGCAAGACATCACTCGGCATCATCCTAAAGTCGATGATGGCAATATTCGGTCTCGGAAGCTAGGTTGACCAGATATAGGAAGCAATAAAGAGCGGCGATCCTGTGGAGATAGCGGTGCGGTTCGTGCAGCTTACGTGTATGCTGTTCGGGCTCACAAGCCAGTACTTCACGGGCGACACGCTGGTTTCGGCGGAATACGGGCTTACGCCGATAGCTGACATAGAGGCAGGAGACTATGTCTGGTCTAAGGACACGGAGACGGGAGAATGTGTTCTCAGGGAAGTGACGGAAGTTTCTCACTGTCGGAGACATCGGTTGAAACGAGTGGACAAGCCTGTCTGCAAAGCGCAAATGCAATTAATGCTATGGTTATGCTCAATATCGCAAGGAGCCTTTGGGGAACAAAACGGAGTTCCTATGTAGTATATACACTCATGGTTGCATTCCATACAAGAAATTGGATAGAAGATGATGGCGGTATGGTAGGGTACAATATGATAAACGGTATAGGTGCAGGAAATAAAAATAAAACAATATATCATGATAAGTCAAATGAATATTTTAAAGACTACCCATCGTTGATTAATAATTATATTAGCGAATAGATAAATGCAATATATGAAGATATTGGTGCATGGTGGAAGGTAAAGTAATATGGGAACATTGGAAGTGGACAAGAGTCTTAAAGCGGCGTTTAAGGAAACGCTGGAGCCGCATGGCTTCAAGAAAGTAAAGGGGAGGTATCCGCACTTTGTGAGGATGGCAACGCCCGAGATTATTCAAGTCATCAACTAT
>NZ_QTXH01000019.1:0-761 GCF_003461545.1 Coprococcus sp. AF16-22 | reverse complement strand
CTGTCGCCACAGTTGGAGGAAAAACGGTTTGAAGTATACTGTGCGGTTGGCAGTATATACCGCCCGGAGATCAATCTGAACCGGTCTGTGTATGCCAGCATGGATTGGATAAATACAACACAGCTAGATATGTATTTTACGGCAAAGCGAAATGAAATACCGGTTTACGAGAATGAACAGCCGAGAGTTGATTATATCATCAAAAAGGGAGATGAAGCGTCTCTCAGAGAACAGATTGCGTTTGCCATGACAGGAATTGAGCATTATGTAATTCCGGCATTTGACAAGGTGGTGGATTTAAAGACTTGTGTGGATTATTTGGAGTTATATGGCTTTGATGAGTTGGAAATTAGTAGAAAAACTGAATGTAATGGGGATGTATTTATTTTGCCGGCAAAGTATCCGAATAAAGAATCCTATAGAGTGAAAGTGCAAAATGATTTCCAAGAGGCAAAGAGAAGTGTGTTGCAACGTATTTCGGAGGGAAAAATGACACAGGAGGCAGGCAGGGAAAAGTTGCTTTGGTGTGAAGAAAGCTATAATGATGATATCGAACAATACGGAAGATTTTTTGAAGATGAAACAACTAAAAAAGAACTTGAACGATTAAAGGCAGAGCGAGCAGAAAAAAATATAAATGCAATACGTGCGATGGGAATCAAAGTGTAGAAAATGAGGAAAAAGAAGGGAAGCAAGAAGAGGAAATTAAAACAAATAACGAGAAGGATTATTGCTGTAGTGCTGTCAATATCAATGTTATT
>NZ_QTXH01000018.1:0-19182 GCF_003461545.1 Coprococcus sp. AF16-22 | reverse complement strand
CCAAAACTTTTGGTGGGAGTTCGATTCTCTCATCCCCTGCTTGATGGGCGTCAGAAACCTTGATTTTACAAGGCTTCTGGCGTTTTTATTTATATAAGAAAAGTTGACTTAGCCGTACGGCTTATTGTATAATCAGAACTATACAAAATTAGCCGTACGGCTTATTTGCAAAGCGTATATATATAATTTAGCCGTACGGCCATATGATGCGTATGAAGTTATGTGTTGATAATTTGATATAGAAAGACGAGGAATATGTATGAAAATAATAGATTCAAAATCTTTGGGTGAGGCAATCAGAATAAGAAGAAAAGAACTGAAATATACTCAGGCTTATATAGCAGAATTTACAGGATTTAGTGTAAGTTTTATTTCGGATTTGGAAAGAGGTAAGGCTACAGCAGAAATCGGAAAGGCAATTATAATTATCAATTTACTGGGAATGGATATTCTCGTAGAAAAGAGAGGTTAGAATATGAGAAATTTGGGGGTTTGGATAGAGATTGGTGGATTGCAGACATATGTTGGCCGTATAATTGGAGAAAATGAAGAAGATGCTAGATTTTCATATGCAGAAGAGTATCTATCTGGTAACATAGCCAGACCGGTATCAATACATTTGCCATTATCTGAAAACGCATTTTCCGTTGATGATACAAGGAATTTTTTTGAAGGTTTGTTACCTGAGGGATTTACCAGAAGATGTGTGGCTGGGTTATTGCATACAGACGCAAATAATTATCTGTCATTATTAGCCGGGTTAGGTAATGAGTGTCTGGGAGCAATAAAAATTACAGATGAGAATAACGAAGTAGTAAATGCAGATTATCAGAAATTGACAATTGATGAGGTTAGTCAGTTGGCAAGAGAAGGAGCAATGGAGACTGCGGAGTTAGTCACAAAGTCACATTTGTCACTTACAGGAGCATCTGGAAAGGTTGGGTTATATTATGATGAAAATAATAAAGATTGGTATTTACCCAAAGGATCAGCGCCAAGTACACATATAGTAAAGCAGAGTCATGTAAGGCTTGATGGAATAGTTACAAATGAGCAGTTGTGTATGATGACGGCAGGAAATATGGGAATAGAGATTCCTGAAAGTTTTATAGTCAATGTCGGAGATGGCAGAGATGAGGAAGTTCTGTTAGCAACTAAAAGATATGATCGTGCAATAAAGGACGGATTAAAAAAAATCAACGGGTTAAATGTTCCGTACAGGTTACATCAGGAAGATTTTTCTCAGGCGATGGGAATTTCGGCGCATAACAAATATGAGAGTGATAATGCCGGATATTTAAAAATGATGTTTGAGATCATAAGACAGAAATCGTTCAACCCGATAGCAGATCAATTGAAAATGTGGGATATATGTATATTTAATTACTTAATAGGCAATACAGATAATCATATCAAAAATGTTTCATTGCTTTATGATGAAGAGTTGAAAACAGTACGTTTGGCACCGGCATATGACATATTGAGTACTGTGATATATACAAGCAGTACCAGAGATATGGCATTTAGTATTGGAAATGAGTATGATATCGAAAAGATCAACAGAGATTCATTTAGAAGAGAAGCGGCTAATATTGGACTAGGAGAGCAAATGGCCATGAAGCGGTTTGATTATTTGGCAAATGCGTTTCCGTATGCGTTGAATAAAGCATGTGATGAATTACTGGGCAAAGGATTTAACAAGGCGATTGATATTTATGAGAGAATTAGGGACAAGAGGAGAGAGTTTATTTCATAAGAAATACAAGATCAATGACGAATGCTTGGACTATGCAAGAAGGGACAGAACGTTTTAGTAAAATACGACAAAAACATAATAAGGATTTTGTTATGGGTTATGCGTTTAACCTTTGTAAAAATCAGATCTTGATTGTACCATGTAATTACAAATTCAGGTAAAGAGGGTATGGATATGATACATAATAGGGTTAGGATTGTGGATGTCGCAGATGCACTAGGACTTAGTACCGCAACTGTCTCAAAAGTGATTCATGGAAACACAGAAAAGATTTCAGATGAAACAGTAAAACGTGTTCAGCAGGAGCTTGAAAGGACAGGATATATCCCGAATATGGCAGGCATTCTGCTTGCGAGAAACAACTCAAGAATCATTGGAGTGGTGGTGAATGACCATGTGAAGTATGAAGGGAGGGTTTTAGAAGATGGATTCGTGATGGCATCACTGGCGAATGGATTATAATTCTCGCCAATGGAAGATATTTCAATGGATTGTGGAATCTTCGGTCATCCCTGGCGAAATGAAATTATAGTAATGGGAAAAGAACTGATTAAAAGGTTTGAAAAAAACAAGGAAATACTAGGACTTTAAAGATATGGAATTAAGACTATTACGCTATTTTCTGACAGTAGCAAAAGAACAGAGCTTTACAAAAGCAGCAGAACAATTGCATATTACCCAGCCAACGCTTTCAAGACAAATGGCGGCATTTGAAGAGGAGCTTGGAGTAACATTATTTATTCGTAGGGGGAAGAGAAGTTCACTCACTGATGAGGGAATTTTATTAAAAAGGCGAGCCTTGGAGATTCTTAATCTTGAGGAAATAACACTAGAGGAACTTAAAGGGAAAGAAACGGTAGTAGAGGGCACTATAACCATTGGATGCGGTGAATTTGCGGCAATGGAGACATTGGCGAAGATATGTAAAACGTACAAAGAAAAATATCCGCTGGTTCAGATTGCATTGCATACTGCAACAGCAGATGCAGTGTATGAGATGATGAGCAAAGGACTTGTAGACATTGCATTGTTCTTGGAGCCAGTGGACACCGAAGGTTTGGATTATATCCGGATTACGGATTGTGATCACTGGTGTGTTGGAATGCAGCCAGATGATCCGCTGGCCAAAAAAGAGTTTATAAAAAAGGAAGATCTCATAGGAAAACCATTGATCCTGCCCGAAAGAGAAAATGTTCAAAGTGAACTCGCCAATTGGTTTGGAAAAGACTTTTCGAAACTGCAGATTGCTTTTACGAGTAATCTTGGAACCAATGCCGGAGTCATGGCAGCAAATGGATTGGGGTATCCGATATCAATCGAAGGTGCTGCAAAGTATTGGAGAGATGACATTCTTGTACAACGAAAAATTTTTCCTGAAATTACGACAAGTACTGTGATTGCCTGGAGACGAAACATTCCATATTCCCTGGCGGTCAGTAAGATGATAGAAGAAATAAATGCTTTTCAGGCAAAGGAGAGAATTTAATTGACAAGACTCTTGAATTTGTATCCAGGTGGTAGGGGATGAAATACCAGTTATTGACAAAAAGTTATAAATGATATAGTATAGCAACAATTAAAAAAGAGCTTGTCTCGGCATGTAAGAAGACTATAGATTTTGCTGTTTCTGAACATAACAGTTTTATCTATAGTCTTTTTATTTGGCAACAGGAGGTTGTATGAGTAAAAGAGAGTGGATAAAGAAGATAGCTGTTATAATAATTGGTTCAGTCATTGCCGCATATGGTATAACCCTGGCATTGTATGCCGGATTTGGCGGTGCAACGCTTGCGGTATTATGGCAGGGAATATCCGGTACGTTTCATGTGAGTATCGGGGCCGCGTCGTTTATCGTGGCGGTGATTATGATCTTGTTTGTTCTCATATATGACAGATCGCAGATACATATAGGAACGATACTTTACCAGATCGTTTACAGCTTGTGTGTTGATCTGTTTGCGCAAATGCATGTCTACAGCAAATACATGTGGCTCAATATGTTGATCATGCTCGTCGGAATTGTGCTGTTTGCGGTGGGAACAGGACTGTATGCGGCAGCAGACCTTGGGCGTGGTTCATATGAGGCCGTGACATTTGCGCTTGCTGAGAAGAATCACTGGCAGGTGAAGGTAGTCAGAATGATACTTGATGCCGCCATGGTTGTGATAGGTGTGATCCTCGGCGGGAAGTTCGGTGTGTGTACGGTTGTTACAGTGATTGTATCAGGACCGATAATTCAGTTTACTGTTGGGAAAGCAAAGAGAATCATAAAGCTATAAATTCTCCTTTCTATATTCATTCGGCGTGATCCCATAGTGCCTGTGAAAGAGTTCACAGAAATAGCTCGTTCCGGAAAATCCACAGGCGTATGCCACATCGGTCACGGACATAGAAGAGTTTCAAAGCATAGCACATCCCTTTTCAAGGCGATAGTTGTTCAGGTATTGCATGGGTGATACCGACAGGTATCTCTGGAAAAGAGATGTACATTTTGTTTTGCAGCAGCTTCCGGCGCTGGAGATGTCTTTGAACAATAGCTTGCCTGGATAATTCTTCTGGATGAATCCGATCATGGCGGTGAGTGACAGGAGGTCATATGAATTTTCTACATTCTTATTCTGAGTATCCATAGTGCAGGCATCTGCTGTTGACAAAGTTGCAAATTATAACTGTACAATCCTTGATGTTGCAAAGGTGACCATAGGTGACAATTGTTTCATGGCGCCAAATGTAGCGATATACACAGCAGGTCATCCGATATATCCTGATGTGCGCAGTGCTCTGTGGGAGTATGGCAAGGAAGTGACCATTGGGGACAACGTGTGGATAGGCGGCAACACTGTGATCTGCCCTGGCGTGCATATTGGAAGTAACGTTATAATCTGTGCGGGCAGTGTTGTTACAAAGGATATCCCTGATTGGGCAGTTGCAGCGGGAAATCCATGTAAGGTGCTTCGCATGATCACAGAGGATGACAAGAGAAGACTTTTCCGCGATGAGGAGATAGACGATGAAGCCTGGGCTGAGATCTGCCAGAAGCTGGGCTGGTAATGTTACACCACAGGTTCATTGAATTTTTCTGGGTGTCAGTGCATAATGAGAACAACGTGGGCTGACACGATTCAATCCGAGGTTACATTACTTGTGACCTATCCTGTTGCGAAAGATACAGGACGCTGGCAGGCAGCGAAAAACTTTGCTCCAATGCCGAACGTAAGGGTCGGTCTCGTTGTTCGGACAACAGAAAAATCAGTCACTAGAGGGTGGGAGTATTACTGAGGCAATACACCATCCTTTTAAATTTGTGCTGTTTATCATACTTAATATAACTTATGAATTTGTCTGATTGAATTTAAAATAATTAGTGCTAAAATGAAGTTGGTTAGGAAAAACTAACTAGATGAGTATACAGACGAAAGGTGGTTATATTTGTGATGAGCATTTTACTGAGTATAGGTCTTGTTGTTTACATAATATTACTTATAATAAGCTGTAAGAATAAGGGTAATAAGAAGATACAGATTGCAACGCAGTTGGTTCAGGGCGCACTATGGACTCTGCTTGCGGTGGACAACTGGCAGAATGGACACTTGATTACACTGATAGTATATGTGGTGATCATTGTACTTTCATTTGCAGGGGTCGTGCATTTGGTTGTTAAGAAGTAGGAGAGACTCAGATTAATATTGATTTGAGGTTGTGTCAGAGGAGATGATGTGGTTATGTCATATGAAGAGTATAAAAACATGAATGTTCGTATAGAACTGCTAGAAATTCTGGCTGAGGCAGAAGATGATGTGAGAAATGTCAGGGTTGCCCCTGCATCCGAGACATTTGGCGATTTGAGAAAAATGCTTCAGGAGGGGTGATCTGTTTTAAAAGTCTGCTCAGGCGGTTGGCGGTGCTGTTGGTCACAATCCAATATCAATCGTCATCCCGTGTCACAGAGTAGTCGGTACAAATGGAAGTCTGACCGGTTATGCAGGTGGAATAGACAAGAAGATCAAACTGCTGGAGATAGAGAAAACAGATATGAAAAATTTATTCAGACCTAAGAAAGGAGCAGATCAGTTTATGCCGCACACCCTGCAGACCTCATGAACCCAGCGGTCGGCGTCAAGCAGCAGTTCTTCGTGCTGCAGATCAAATTCACAGATATCTGGATCGGCGAAACACTTCTTGTAACGCTCAAGATATTTCTTCCCCATTTTCTTGGCGTAGAATACGTGGATAGTCGTTCCGGGTATGTTTATGTGTTCTCCAACGCTTGTGTACAGGTCGGTGCAGAACTGATTCTTCATGGACTCCTTGGATATGAATGAAAAGTCTATTCCACTTCCTTTGCCCATGATCTCCATGAATTTCTTCATATATTCAGAACTGTCATTTCCTTCGTTCATTTTCTTCTCAAATACTTTTTTCAGAATACCGCTTTCCTTGCCGGTGATAAAAGGATAGAACATAGGTATCATGATGGCTGTCTCAAGCTTTGCCAGCCACTTTGGCGCCTGATCCATGTCGCTGGAACCAATGATCCCATGATCTATATGTATATTCTGACGCCCAATCAGGAGAGAGACAAATGAACCTCCGAGGGAACAGCCGTATGCTGCAAACAGCTTTCCGTCAAGCTTATCCTTGATGTAGTTCTCAACCTTCAGAACTTCGTCAAGCTCTGAAATAAATGTAGAATTCTCCGTATCGTCAAATCCACTATAGCTGACAACCAGAGTATGAAAGTGCTCCTGAAGCCCATCAAGAACGTGTCCAAAGTTGGTTTTCCAATAGCAGCAGGTGCCAGGAAAGAGCATGATGCTCGGTTTATTTTTATCCCCGAATTCGTAAATTTTCATAAAAATATTCTCCCGATTGTTTGTTAATGTGCTAAAATCAAGTACGTTAGACATACCTAACTAATACAGATACTAGCACTGGCGAAAGCGACTGTCAATGTAAGTTCCTAATTGTCCCATATCTCCGGAATCAATGCCCTTGTCTTGACTTCAATTAAAACATAACGGTGTTTTTATATGTTGTAGAACAGCATATCAATAAATTTTTTAGCATCTCCGACAAAAAAGGGTATTCTTTGCTGACAAAAGCAAATTCACGATCTAATTCAAGAAGATTTTTGGCATCATGGTGCATGCCGTGCCGAATGGTTCGACCTGTATTAGAGGAAATATCAAAAGAACGTCAGGATATTAAAGTCGTGAAAATCAATGTAGATGAAGAGCCGGAATTAGCAAGTCGGTTTCAGATAATGAGTATCCCCACATTGTTTGTTATCAAGGATGGAAAAATCAAAAATCATTCAGTAGGAACAAAATCAAAAGACGAAATACTTGCTATGATATGAATAATAAGGAGAAGCACATGAGTACACGAGTGAAAGAAGCAGAAGAGAGAAAAAAGAATGGTTATAACTGTATACAGGCTGTTGCGTGCGCCTATTGTGACCTGACTGGAATAGATGAGGAAAAGGCTGGAATTATTACTATTTTCTTGACAATAAAATAAAAACAGAATATAATTCTTATTAAGAACTAATCCCAATAACGAGTGACGACAAGCAGGAGAAATGCCATTCAAAAAAATCTTGATATATTGGTAGAGGAAGGTGCATAAAGTGCAGTGAGATTTTTGATGCGGATATGGATGAAATTACCGAATTTGCTGGAAAAAATTCGTAACATTCATGGAATTGAATTTTTGGATTATGATATTTCATTTAAAGGAATTTGCCCGAAATGCAGGGAGAAAAATAGTAAAGAAAACGGAGGTAAAAGAGATGGCAGTAAACAAATATGCAGGAACACAGACAGAGAAGAATTTACAGGAGGCATTTGCAGGAGAGTCTCAGGCGAGAAATAAGTATACCTATTTTGCTTCTGTAGCGAAAAAGGAAGGCTATGAGCAGATGTCTGCATTATTTTTAAAGACCGCAGATAATGAGAAAGAACATGCAAAGATGTGGTTCAAGGAATTAGCAGGAATTGGTGATACAAAGAAAAATCTGGCGGCAGCTGCAGAAGGCGAGAATTATGAGTGGACAGATATGTATGAAGGCTTTGCGAAAACAGCCGAAGAAGAAGGTTTCCCTGAGCTTGCAGCAAAATTCAGAGCAGTAGGAGAAATTGAGAAGCATCATGAGGAGAGATATCGTGCACTTCTTAAGAATATTGAAACTGCACAGGTATTTGAAAAGAGTGAAGTTAAGGTATGGGAATGCCGTAACTGCGGACATATCGTGGTAGGAACAAAGGCTCCTGAGGTATGTCCGGTATGTAATCATCCACAGAGCTATTTTGAAGTACATGAAGAGAATTATTAAGGAGATGAGATTATTACGAAAAAGCAAGTGATTAATTCAAAAAAAGCAGTAATGATAGGCTGTGGTTTTGTCGGTTCTGCGTCAGTCTTTGCTTTAATGCAGAGTGGCTTGTTTACAGAGATTGTCCTTATCGATGCAGATAAGAACAAGGCAGAAGGAGAAGCGATGGATATCAGTCATGGTATTCCATTTGCGAGTCCGATGAAAATATATGCCGGAGATTATGATGATGTGGCTGATGCTGCAATTGTTGTCATATCTGCCGGAGCGGGACAGAAACCGGGAGAGACAAGGCTTGATCTCGTAAATAAAAATGTAGCAATATTTAAGTCAATCATTCCTGAAATAGCAAAGAGAAATTTTGCAGGTATCATGCTTGTAGTTGCGAATCCGGTAGATATCCTGACTCAGGTAGCCATAAAGTTATCAGGACTTCCAGAAAACAGGGTTATTGGATCGGGTACTGTGTTAGATAGTGCCAGATTAAGATATAAGCTTGGTGAGCATTTATCTGTGGACAGCAGGAGTGTTCATGCATTTATAGTAGGTGAGCATGGAGACAGCGAAGTTGTAGCATGGTCATCAGCCAATGTATCTGGTGTTCCATTAAGTGAAATGTGTGAAATGCGTGGACATTACAAGCACAAGGAAAACACGGCAGAAATAGCTACAGCAGTCAAGAACAGTGCTTATGAGATTATAAACAAAAAGCACGCTACATATTATGGAATTGCAATGTCTGTAAAAAGAATCTGCGAAGTGATTATGAGAGATGAAAAATCAATACTTCCTGTATCACACATGATTCATGGAGTATATGATATTGACGGAGTATCGTTAAGTATGCCAGCTATTGTAGGTGCAGATGGTATTGAGTCTGATATACCTATTAATTTAAGTGGCGAGGAAGCGTTAAAGCTTAAGGAATCTGCAGATTCATTGAAAAAGATTATGGAGACAATTGAATTATAAATTTTACACATGGAAGGAGAAAAAGGCATGGAAGTAAAGTATTATATATGTAAGCATTGTGGAAACATTGTTGAAAAGGTAAAGGATAAGGGTGTACCTGTAATTTGTTGCGGAGAACCTATGCAGGAATTAAAAGCCGGAGTGACAGATGCTGCTGTCGAGAAGCATGTACCTGTATATACTATAGAAGGCAGTCATGTTCATGTCGTGGTCGGAGAGACAAAACATCCAATGCTTGAAGAGCATTTCATTGAGTGGATTACATTAAATACAAACCAGGGAATATACAGAAAACAGTTAAATCCAGGGCAGGAGCCGGTAGCAGATTTTTGCCTTTGCGATGGTGAACAGGTAGAAGAAGTATATGCATATTGTAACCTGCATGGATTATGGAAATGCTAAAATATCAGTAAGCTATCAAATTTATTAGTAACTCATAAATTTGCTGATATCTTACCAGATGGGAGCAGATATAATATCATGGGTGCATCAAAAACAAAGGAGATGTGCTTATGCTTACAGAATCAGTGATAAAATTATTAAAAAATGAAATGTGGGATCTTGCCACATGCTCAGATGGTTAGCCGAATGTTGTGCCTGTTGCATTCAAGGATGTGACAGAGTATGGCAAGCTTGTGGTTGGTGATGTGTTCCTTGAGAAAACAAAAGTTACTAAAATGAATGCAGAGATGTATATAGATTTGGGATATACATCTCTGCATTTTTTATACGGAAAAACACTAATAAATTTCATAGTTATTTTATCTTTGAAATCTATGAAGGTATATGCTGTCCGCTGGAATATGGACTTGCAAGAGTGTTGGATGATTCAGAGCTGGTGGCATTTGTCCACTATGTTCTTGTGCATCCTGAATATCAGGGGCAGAAAATAGCCGGAAATATGGTAGAATATATTAGAGATAAATATAAGAATTATCTGTACATAGAGGGAATGCAGGAGGACAGCAAGAATGTCGCTTTCTATGAGAGACACGGTTTCCACGTTATGGAAGGTGGCACACCGATACAGATATGCAATTTTTCGGATAAGAGGTAAAAGGGATGCACGATTATTTGACAGAGACAAAGATGCTCGACTATTCAAATGAGAATATCAAGCAGCTCATCAGAGAGAGAAAGTGGAGTGACATGGCAGAGTTTGAACGCCTGAAGGCCATTTATACATTTGTCAGGGATGAGATATTGTTTGGATATAATGTGGATGACAGTGTCCCGGCGTCCAGGGTGCTGCGGGATGGCTATGGACAGTGCAACACCAAGGGAACATTGTTCATGGCGCTGCTTAGAGCCTGCGATATCCCGTGCAGAGTGCATGGATTTACCATTGATAAAAAGCTACAGAAGGGCGCTATGACAGGAATCGTATACAGAAATGCACCACAGAATGTATTCCATAGCTGGGTAGAAGTGTATTTTGAAAACAGGTGGTATGAGCTTGAGGCGTTTATTCTGGATATGGGATATCTAAAAAAGCTGCAGGCGAAATACAGTGAGTGTACGGGTGCATTTTGCGGATTTGGAGTGGCAGTTAAGGACTTTAAGAATCCTGTTATAGATTTTGACAGGAATAATACATATATCCAGAGCGAAGGTATCAATCAGGATTTCGGAGTGTATGATTCGCCGGATGAACTGTTAAAAGAACACCATCAGGAGATGTCAAGGGTGAAGGCGTTCCTGTACAGAAACTGGGGAAGGCATATGATGAACAGGAATGTCAGGAAGATCAGGGGTAAGTAGAATAGAATATGGGAGGTACACACATGGCAAAGAGAAAAACACTGCCAAAGGATTTTGAGCAGCTTGTGCAGACGGCAAGTGATGAGGACATCAAGAAGGTATTGGGCAAATGCGACATCAATGCATATGGCGGATACAACAAGGGAAATGCACTGGAATTTCCACTTTCAGAGGAGATGATGCGGTGGCTGATAGAGCAGGGGATCGACATCAACTATGTTGACCAGTATGGCTACACACCGCTGCTTTATCATGCCGGAAGAATGGCATCAGAGAAACAGGCTATAGCGCTGGTGAAGTTGGGCGCAGACATAACAGCCACCCAGGGCCTTGACAGAGAGACCGTTATGCATGTGGCTGTGAAGACTGGCAATCTTGAGCTTGTCAAATGTCTGATACAGGCGGGAGCAGATGCAGAAGTGACATCCAGATCAGGGGAGACTCCACTTGAGAGAGCGTTTCACTGGGCAAGGACATTTGATCTGATAAAGCTTGCGCCGGTAGCAGAGTATCTGATCGGGATAGGAGTTCCGGTCACAGATAAAATAAGAACATATATGAGAAGCGCGGCTGAGGATATAGAGTTTCGCAGGAAAGATATGAGTCCTGATATTATGCCGGAGCTTGACAGGGCGATGGAGAGTCTGTATGGACTGCTCGGAGTTGCCCCTGTTCCAAGACGGGTAGAATATGACGGCACATCGCCGATCGTCATTCATGAGAAGCGCTGGCAGAAGCAGCATGGAGAATTGTGGAATCTTCTTGTGCCTGGTTCGGGACATGCGGGCACAGTTCAGGGCGAGGTCATCCGTATATCGGGAAAACTTGCCTATGAGATACTAGATAACGGATGCTGCAACTGGGACTCAGATTTCAAGAGCATGGCAAATGCCCTGTATCGATACATATGTATGGGCACACCACTTGACGCGGACGAGCAGAGAGAATTTGCCGGACTCATAAACGGCATCAAGGATGCCGATGAGACGGATATAAACAGACTCACAGAGCTTTCGGTCAAATGGGTGACACTGAATCTGAATCCTATGGCAGTGGGAGAACTTGATTATAAAAGATAGATCAATTACTGTGACTTCCGTCCATAGCGGAAGTCGCAGTAAGCTCCATTTTCGGCAAGGGTCTGTGTCCTTGTGAGCTTCATGCCCATCATGTCAGCGAGCACGTAGTCCATACGGCACAGATACTTTGCCAGTTCAAAGCACCCCTCGTCGCGGCAGAGATTACAGATCCCGCAGTTGTGATAATCATAGCCGAGTATGAAGTCATCGTTTGGTCCGCCCTCGATGATGTCAAGAACCCAGTCATTCTTATAGCGCTTCAGATGAGATTCCTCAGACCATTTCTTCCTTCCCGGAAGCTTTTTTTCATCGAGATAGCTGTCTGCATTTCCAATAACCATATGAAAAAGTTTATTGTTGTACAGCCCGTCTTTGTACAGGCTGAAACATTCCTCCGGTGAAAGAGAAGTCTTTCTGTTTAGTGCGATGAAATATGCGCCCATGCAGTATGAGCTCATGAGGTGCGACTTTCCTATGTCATCGGCACGCTCAAGGACTGCCTTGTATTCGTTCTTTATAGCCTTGCTGTCAAGGATTAGATGCTGTGCTTTTGCCTGCTTCATGCATGAATTGTGAAAGAAATAACCAAATAATTTCTGTGTAAATCTGTATTTCATAGTTACATATCCTTTCTATTTGACACCAGTCAAATTATCAATACAGGTCAATCATGGGCCTGACGATTTATTTAAAGACGATCTCGATTATCTGACACATGCATGATTTGTCCAGATGCTTGAAAACAGTGTTGAGGACAAATCCATATCGTTTGTCAAGAGGTCTGTACCCTGTGAGATATCCTTTCCTGACGACTGAACTGAATGAAGAACTCCAGCTCTTAAGCTCCGAGAGTTCATCGACACTGAAATAAACACCGATGTTGTCGTCACAGTCCTTGAGCCATGTCTTCAGCATGTTTTTAAGACCCTTTTTCTTCGTCGCGTCAAATACCAGCTTGCCTCCAGGAAAATGCTCAGCCATGGCGGCAAACAAAGTCTTAACCTGCTCAGTCTTGAAATAGTAGAAGACCCCCGATGCGAAGAATACGATCCCGTCCTCAGGGCGGAAATCTATCTTGTCAAACCATGAGAGATTGTTGAGGTCACAGGCGATATTTGTCTCGCGTTCACGCTCACCTAAAAGTTCATTGCGGACAGCTATGGCGTCAGGAAAATCCAGATTGTACGCACGTGCCTGTCCGTTATCCACCTGGCTGAATGTTGTGTCGAGACCACAGCCGAGGTTCACAACACAGGCTCTTGGATGATCCTTGAGATACGATCGGCAGACGGATGCCAGATCATATTGTCTGGTGGCAGCCATGATAGCACCGATTTTCTCCATGATACCTTTCCTGTTATAGTCTATCTCGACCTCGTTGTATATCCTCTGACAGTCAAGATCATTAAAGTTTCCCGGATACATCTCCATGGCACGCTTTCTTCCGTACAGTGGAAGAAGAAGAGTTTCCTGGACAGAACCCTTTTCAATTTTCTTTTTTTCCATTTGTTTTTCCTCCTATCTGCAATCCTGCTTCTATGCCGTGCAGCATAACATTCATAGCTTCCATAAATGCAGTTTTCATCTCTGATGTGACTCCACTTTGGCATGAGTCATCTGCAATTATTTCACAGACCATTGAGAACTCAGCCAGAGAGAGCATATACACTGTTTTCTTAGATAATTTCCTGACTGCGATCCCACGTTTGTATAACTCGTCATAATACTTAAGCGCAAAGCCAGCACTTCTTTCTATGTAGATACTGCGGAATTTCTCCAGATATTTGCCGGAGTCATTCTTTAGCAGCATATGAAAGAGCTGCATGTCGCCCTCAAGCATATCGAAGATCTGTACTGATACCCTTGAATACAACACCTTGAGCAGCTCGTCATCTGACATGGCAGTGAAGTCTATTCCGATCATGGATTCAGTGACTTCCATGAGCTTTCTGCCGTTTTCCTCAAATATCTCGTCAAACATTTCCTCTTTGCCTGAGAAATGCTTGTATATTGCGCCTGCGGTTATACCGGCCCTTGCGGCGATTTTACGCATGGACGCCTCCTGATATCCAACCTCAAGAAAGACTTCCATGGCACTTTTCAGTATTGCCGCCCTTGTTTCCTTTGTACTTCCCCGAATGATAGCCACCTCCATTTACTATTTGGTAAACAGCGTTTACTTTATATCACATGGGATTTGCAAAATCAAGCGGCCAGAAGATTAAATGAGTTAATTGAAAATTTCTATCATTAAGCGACTGATGTAACAATATGCCTTTTAGGCATAACAGATAATTCGATATAGGTATTAGACATATAGATATATCAGGACTAAAATAAGCATGTATTGAAAAGTACTTGCTTATTTTTATGCTCATACATTCATAGGATGTGTGGGCGGATATTGGAATGTGTCAGGTTTTTGACGAAGACTTGACATGCAGCATCATTCCACGTCAAAGGTGATTAGAATGGGATGACGTTTAGTTGAAGGAGGTTTACATAATGTCAAAAAAGCTTATAGCATATTTCAGCGCAAGTGGAACCACGAAAAAGGTTGCAGAGATGATATCGGAGGCAGCAGGCGCAGACCTGTACGAGATCAAACCAAAGGAGTTGTACACCAAGGCTGACCTTGACTGGATGAACAAGAAATCCAGAAGCAGCGTCGAGATGAGCGACAAGAAGCTTAGACCGGAGCTTGATGATTCAAATGCACATATTGAGAATTATGATGAGATAGTACTTGGATTCCCTATCTGGTGGTATGTGGCTCCAACAATCATCAATACATTCCTTGAGAAGTACGACTTCACAGGCAAGAAGATCACATTGTTCGCAACATCAGGTGGAAGCGGATTTGGCAACACGATCAAGGAACTCCAGCCGTCGGCACCGGGAGCTGAGTTTGTAGAAGGCGGACTGCTCAACATGGCAAACAGACAGGAGATCGAGAGGTGGGTAGATAAAACCCTCGCGTAAAGAATAGATGTATGACAAATTAGTGAAGGATGATAATAACTTTCATACATCCAACGAATAAATGAAAAAGAGTTACATTTGGAAGGAGAAAAACAATGGCAAAGATAGTACAGACAGCGGGAAGAAATGCACTCGGAGAGTTCGCTCCTGAGTTTGCACATTTTAATGACGATGTTCTCTTTGGGGAGAACTGGAACAACAATGACATCGATGTAAAGACCAGAAGTATCATAACTGTTGTGGCACTTATGGCACAGGGAATCACTGACTCATCGCTGAAGTTCCATCTTCAGAATGCGAAGGATCACGGTGTATCACAGAAGGAGATCGCAGCGATCATCACACATGTTGGCTTCTACGCCGGCTGGCCAAAGGCTTGGGCAGTATTCAATCTTGCAAAGGAAGTGTGGAATGTAAATGAGGGCGATCTTCCATATGAGGATGAGGCCATGAGGGCACATGTAAAGAGCATGGTATTCCCTATCGGACAGCCAAATGATGCATTTGCCCAGTATTTCATAGGACACAGCTATCTCTTTCCAGTATCGACTAGTCAGGTCGGAGTGTTCAACGTGACATTTGAGCCGGGTTGCCGTAACAACTGGCATATCCATCACGCAAAGAGCGGTGGCGGACAGATCCTTGTATGTGTCGGTGGACGCGGATACTATCAGGAGGAGGGCAAGCCTGCAGTTGAGATGAATCCAGGCGACTGCATCAACATTCCTGCTGAGGTAAAGCACTGGCACGGCGCAGCTCCTGACAGCTGGTTCAGCCATCTTGCAATCGAGGTTCCAGGTGAGGAGACATCAAATGAATGGTGCGAGCCTGTGACGGATGAGGAGTACGGAAAGCTTCAGTAGGACTGTAGTAGATAACGCAAGTGACAATATCATATGAAATATAGAGACCATCCGGGTATAAATATGATTCGCGGTTGAATGCGAATGGATATTTATATCCGGGTGTCTTTTTGTTTCGACAAGAGCCTTGACGGATATATGATAACCACTGTACCTTAAGGGCGGCGATGTGGTAAGATGTAAGATAGAAAATATTGGAGTGCTAGAAAATACTGTGGAATAATACCGTATATTAAATACTGAGAATTTACAGTGTGAGTGATATAATGAAGCAAGAAAGTTGATGTAAGGATGTTGATGTAATGGAGGCAGCTGGACAAAAGAAGTATCGAATGTAGAAGTATGATGGAATAATGTAGTATCGAAGGTGAGATGGATGGACAACGGAAAAAAGACATACAATTTCTGGGGCTGGAAGAATGCAGATGCACCGGCCATCACAGATGAATATCCGGGGATAAATACCCCAACAGATCTATACGATGCGCTGAGTCATATCTGGTGTGCAGACACCTGTGCGCCGAGGATAAGGGACAGATGGACAAAGGATAACATGACGCTGGGGCAGTGTTCCATCACTGCTTTTCTGGCACAGGATATATTTGGCGGAAAGGTGTACGGTATAAAGAGACCAGGCGGAAACTATCATTGTTACAATGTGATAGGTGACTGCGCTTTTGATCTCACAAGCGAGCAGTTCGGCGATGAAGTCTTGAATTACGAGGATAATCCGGAGCAGCAGCGGGAGGTACATTTTGCAAAGGAAGAGAAAAGACTGAGGTATGAGTATCTGAAGGCGGCGCTCGGGGAATATACAAAATGATGTAGATAACAAATATGACATTCTGAAAAAGAGCATCAGATAATTAAGCTCGTTGTGATAGTAACGTGTTATCGTACTAGCACATTATGATATATAGTATATAGAGTGCGATATAAATCCATAGACCGGAGAATACATACAGAATGTATAGAAACAACAGGATGGAGAAAATGGCGGAAATAGAGAAGGTAATATTTATGAATATGTGCATGGTATATGATCACGCTGGGCGTGTACTGGCACTCGATAAAGTAGGGAAAAGCTATTCCGGAACGACATTCCCTGGTGGACATGTGGAACCCGGAGAGACATTCACAGAATCGGTGATACGAGAGATATATGAGGAGACCGGGCTGACCATAAGCAATCCAAAGCTCACCGGAATATATCACTGGATGACCGGAGCTGTGAGAAATGTCGGATTTCTGTACAAGACGGATGAGTATCAGGGGGAACTTATATCTTCAGAAGAGGGTAAAGTGTACTGGATATCGGGAGAAGAGTTCCTGCGAAAACCGCTTGCACCAGGAATGGAACAGGTGTGGCAGATGATGCACGATGACAGTGCGTCGGAATGTCTGCAGACACTTACGGAAAATGGCATAGTTTCAAAGATACAATAACAATAAAAGTTTAATGGGATTTATGGGGGAAAGAAAATGTCAATATTTTCAGATATATCAAATATTTCAAATAAAAAACGTAAATTGGAGATGCCAGCGCCAGATACAAAATTGCTCGTGAGGGGGATAGTGTTGTTGGCATTGGGACTTCTCGGGGCCTCAGTCTATACAGTTGAGGATATAGATAAGACGCCGGCTCTTATTTTTCTGTGTATTGGAGCGGCTTTGATCATAGCCGCTATAATTTCTTTGATCTGTTATGGAAAACAGGTGACAGCATTTAAGAAATATACTCCAACATGGGAGAAACATAGAAGTATATTTGATGATTTCGCCATAGAATTAAATCATTGGTATGATTCTGACATGCGTCCACGCAGCTGTGATGGAGACACATCATATATTCTTCGCCTTCAGAAGGATAGAATGGCACGGAAAGGCATTCGTATGATACAGCATACATCACCTGTGAAGAGGGAAACGATGGGAACTACAAGAGTGCCTCGAAAGACATCCTGGTACACAGTTGATCTCATGTATGAGGGTGTTGACAGACGTCTGCAATTCCAGAATTCAACCGGCACAATATATGAGCGTGTAACCGAAGATACGATGTACGAGACAGTTGTCCATACTCCAAATGAGCAGGAACTAACACGTATGTCCATGACTTGTCCAAACTGCGGTGCAGTCAGCCCTGTTGCAGCCCTCACGGAAGGCTGCCCATATTGTCGTACAGTTTTCCGTATCAATGATCTGTTTCCGCGAGTCACAAATACATTTTTTATCCGGGAGAATGCTTCTGCAAAGAATCAGAAGAAGATGGGAAAGACCACAGGGATAACCATGCTGGTTTTCTTCCTTGCATGTTTTATACCTTCTTTTCTCGACCGGGAAACTCCAATACCGCAGGCTTTGTTTATGTCATTTTTTGTAGCACTTATTATGGGCGGAATATTTGGATATATAATTTCTATTATTATATTTATGACAAAACAGTTCAACAGGGATGGACGAAAGAGAATACCGTTCTGGTCTTATGTGACAACAAAAGGAAAGGTCAAAAGTGCATTTGCACCATATGATCCGTATTTTTCGTTTGAGAAGTTTGAGGGACAGATCATATCTCTTATCCGTATGGCGATTATGTCAGACCACCCGGAGAATCTGGCATCATATTGTGGTGGAACATTAAATCCATACTTTCAGGATATTATAGAAATGACATATATGCAGGCTATGACAGTGCAGGATATACATATGGAGGGAAGTCATCTGTGCATGACACTCAGGACATGGTGGATAAATTACAGCGAGAAGGATGGCAGTATCAACAGGCGGGGAGACTGTATAGACGTTACACTCCGTAGAAATACCGCTTACATGGAACCTCCTGGATTCTCCATTACATCTGTGTATTGCAGGAATTGTGGAGCAAGCTTTGATTCTGTCCGTCAGAGAAACTGCCCATATTGCGGAACCGTATATCACATGGAGAATGAAGGTTTTATAATTGAAAGACTTGAGTTGGTATAAGCAAAGAGTATAGATACAATATAAGCTGAGTATAAAGGAAACGGAGAAACTAACAGGTATAGTATCTTAAAATCTGATTATAACGAGGAATATAAAAGAAAGAAATAAAAAGAAAATAAGAAGAGAATAAGAAGAGAATAAGAAAATACATAATAGGAAAAACACAAAAATAGAAAAAAGGAAAAATATGCTTGACATTGTAAAATGATGGTGGTATCTTATAAAAGCTGTCGCGTGAGACGGTGTCAGAAACATCTATAAAGCATCAGATTTTGAGATTTATTCGTTATATAATCTCCCGATTATGATACGAAATCAGTTCATAAGAGCTGACGAAATGACTTGAAAAAAGATGAAAAAAGTTGTTGACATTGAGAGATGAATGTGATAGTATTTAGAAGTTGTCGCTGAAAGGCGAAAACATAAAGAACCTTGAAAAATTAACAACATGAC
>NZ_QTXH01000017.1:213-20557 GCF_003461545.1 Coprococcus sp. AF16-22 | reverse complement strand
GAGCAGGAAGTAGAAATCTACTACCGCTTCATCGGCAAAATCGACTGACCTTTCTTTTTTACCAAACAATATCTTTAATTAAGGGAAACGGGAAATGGTTTTCCGGAAGTTTCATTACTGTTGCCGTTATGTGATGAATTAGAGATAACAGTGAATGAATTACTATCTGGCGAAAGAGTATCTGAAGAGGAGTATCGAAAGAAAGCGGAGGTTAATATGGTGAATTTAGTTAGAGAGGCACAGGAAAGCAAAAAGAAAATTATTTTGTCTGCAATGGTCGCGACACTTACGATAGTTGCGGCATTTCCATTGTTTTTATTGTCAGGAATTCTGGAGATGGAGAATTGGCTGAGGGTTCTGCTTATCGCAATAGGGTTAGTAGTGGTATGTGGCGGAATAGTGATTGCGTGTATTCTTGATAGAGAGGCAGGAGCATTTGAATGCCCTGATTGCAACACAAGGTTTGTTCCGGATATGAAGTCATATGTAATGGGAGCACATACATTGACAAAGCGTAAATTAGTTTGTCCTCATTGTGGCGCACATAGATATTGCAAAAAGGTGCTTACAAAATAGATTCAAGGAGAGGTCATGGAGATAAAAAAGATTGATGAAGAATTTTCAGTGTGTCAAGTGGAGGATTACACATATGCTAATCTCGATTCTGAGTATTGTTTTATAGGGAAAACTGATGAGGAAAAGTCTCTGGTATGCTCGGTGGGTGAAGTGCCGGCAAATGTTATAAAGCGTGATGACGGCTGGAGGGCCTTTCGCATTCAGGGAGTACTGGATTTTTCTTTGATCGGGATTCTGGCTAAGATCACATCTGTTCTGGCGGATAACGGAATTTCGATATTTGCAGTATCCACATATAATACTGATTATGTTATGGTGAAGAAGGAGAATTTTCAAGATGCACTTGAAGTTCTGGCGGCAGCAGGGTATGAAATTGTGGATTGAGAGTTGATAGATAATTTCAGTGAAAATGAAGATTGAATTAAATAAATTTAGGAAGGAGCTAGATTATATTTGAGGGGCTGGATAAAAAATAATTATAAAATGATCTTAGTAGTATTGGCATTTGTTATTATAGGACCAATAATTATAAATTGCCTTTTTAAATTGCATCCATCAAGAGAATTTTTTGTGGCAGAATGGGACGCTTCAGCAATGCTTTCTTATTATGGAACAATAATTGCAGCTGTAATTGCTATTTATGGTATTTTTATCACAATACGGTATAGTCAAAAGAGCTACAAGGATGATGTTCGAGACAGGACAATGCCATTTATTGTTATAGATATGTTGAAAACAAGATCGAGAACTAATCTGTTTAAATCAAAAGATACAAAAATTTGTGCAAAGCAAGTAGAAGGATATTATGAATATAAGCTTACAGATTATTACTGTATCCTAGAAAATGGTGTAATTAGATACAGCACTGGACTGACAAAAACTCAGCAGGAGTTGCTGGATAACGGGGGAACGAGATGGGTTTATTCTGAAAATGGCGGGAGATTGCAAGTAGTGGACGACATTTGTGTGCCGTTTGAATTTGAAAATGTTGGAAATGGTGCTGCAATACGGATGCGATATGGCTTAAATCGTAAAGAGACTATTGAACATGATAGAAAATATTTACCAGTTTTATCATTAAAACCTAATACGCCGATGATGTTTCATTTGTTTTCAGAGAATTGTTCAGAAAATAGTGAAAACTTGGGGAGGTATGTACTCTCATTTTATTATGATGATATTTATTCAAATAGTTATGAACAATATTTTGAAATAAGTATTGAATATGATAATGAGAAAAAACGCCCTGTATGTTCGATAGATATGAGCCACGTTCAAAAATTTTTAGAAAGAAAAAATAATGGATAACTATTGAAGAGGTATCTGATTATTTTATGCAGAATTTTAGGAAAGGATTTTCTGTTGGAAATCTAAAAAACTCGACAATCTTATAAGGTTTATTTTTTAGTCCAAATTGGCGAAACAGTGTTTAGCAAATTCAAGAATTCGCTATCGGTTAGCATAGAACTTAGGGCAGATGCGGATGAGAGCTGGGTAGCAGAATCGATGAAGAGGTTATCAATGTAGCTAAAATAGAATTTCATGCAGATAAGCTTACTATTGAAGCATAGGTATCTGCCCGGTCTTTATATGAGAAGAATGGTTTCAGACAATCGTCGGAAGAATTTCTGGAAGATGATATATCATATATTCAGATAGTGTTAGAGTTGTAAAGTTTGACTTATAGTTGGAGGAATAACAAATGGACTATGCCTTATTACAAAAAATATACAATATCAAGTCATTTGTAGGATATACAGATGAGGAGATAAAAGAGCTGAGAGCGGGATTTGAGAGCATCCCACATACGCTATATGAGATATGGAAGAAATGTGGTAAAACAAGCGAGTTGTTCAATCATAGCAATGATCCCTGGGTTACTCTTGATTTTCAGCGCAGGTATAAATGGACAAGGAAGACAAAAGGATATTTTTATATATTGAATGAGAATCAAGGTGTATATCAGGTCGCGATCAGAAGGGCTGATATGGCTGAGGATGATCCACCTGTGTATGTCGTGGAAACGGATGACGATGGCACGGTCAACGAGATCGGCCAGGCTGAAAATAGTTTGTCTGCATTTATGATGGGAATGTTGATATATGAGGCGGCAATATCCTGTTTTGAGTTTTGCGCAGAGGATATTATCTGGTATGATGATGGTGACATTGAAAAGGTAGATGGCATATTAAATAAATATCCTTATCATGTTTATAACTGGTATTCTGACAGAATTGATCTATACACGAAAACTGATGAAGAAATCTTGTTTGTTATGCAGGGAGATTCTCCGAATGGTACATATTCAGCACGGACAGAAACGGCATATCATGAGATTGACAGATTAATAGGTGGTATTGGGGAAAGATAAAGTAATTATACTGATGTGAAGGATGGGATAAAGAAATGGCAACTATAAAAATGGGAAAATTGGTCGAGGTTGATATCAGAAAGTTATGGGGACATGAACAGTATGATTTTTCAAATTGGCTTGCGGATAAAGAGAACCTTGAATTACTAAACGAGACAATAGGATTAACGCTAAGTGAAGTTGAAAAAGAAGTTTATGTAGGTGCATATAGATGTGACTTGGTAGGGAAAGATGAGGTTACAGGAGAAAAAGTAATCATTGAAAATCAGCTTGAAGCATCAAATCACGATCATCTTGGCAAAATTATTACATATGCTTCCGGGTTGGATGCAAATGTTATTGTATGGATTGTTAAGGAGGCTCGTGAGGAGCATAGAAGTGCTATAGAGTGGCTTAATAATAATACTGCCACGAATATCAATTTTTTCCTGATTGAGGTGCATGCATATCAAATTGGAGATTCACTTTATGCACCAAAGTTTGAAGTGGTTGAAAAACCAAATGGATTTATAAAGAATGCCAAAACTCAATCTGGATCAGGTGAATATAATAGATCACAATCAGAAAGGCTGGAATTCTGGAATAGATTTAACGAAATAGTTGCGGAAAGAGGAAAGCCATTCAATGTCAGAAAAGCATCCACGGATCATTGGTATGATATAGCTATAGGGGTAAGTGGGTGTCATGTTGCATTAAATCTTGTAAATAAGGACAGTTGTGTTGTGATTGAGTTGTATATAAATGATGATAAAGAATTGTTCGATCATTTAGAATTGTCGAGAACAGAGATAGAGTCTAAGTTAGGATTAAAGTTAGATTGGCAAAGACTGGATGACAAAAAAGCCTCACGTATCATGTACAGGTTACCTGGATTAAATTTCGACGACCATTCAAATTATGATTATTTAATGAATGAAATGATAGACAAAGCAGTGTTGTTTGTTAAGGTATTCAAGAGATACATAAAATAAGCACAAAGATTAAGGAGCGTGGATTATGAGTAAGAATGAAATTGCTACCATAGATCATGTATTCCTGGAAAGCGTTTCTGATGTATTGTTACAAGCAAGGAAGAATGCTAAAACGGCAGTTAATCTCACTATGGTATATGCCTATTATGAAATTGGCAGAATAATCGTAGAGGAAGAACAGCGCGGAGAACGGAGAGCAGCATATGGACAGCAACTCTTGAAGGGATTATCTGATTATTTAACACAGAATTTTGGAAAAGGATTTTCTGTTGGAAATTTAAAAAATATTCGTCAATTTTATAAGGTTTATTCTGCGGATCAAATTGGCGAAACTGTGTTTAGCCAATTCAAGGATCTTCCATCGATTAACACGGGAAGAAAATTTTATCTTAGTTGGTCACATTACTTGAAATTGATGCGAATAGAAGATGTTGATGAGAGGCATTTTTATGAAATTGAAGCTGTAAAGAATGACTGGAGCTTGCGTGAATTAGAGAGACAGTTCGATAGTGCTCTGTATCACAGAATTTTACTTAGTACTGATAAAGATAAGATTCAGAGACTATCTGTGGAGGGACAGATAATAGAGAAATCTTCTGATTTGGTTAAAGATCCTTATGTTTTAGAATTTTTGGGGCTGGAGGATAAAAGTGAGTATTCAGAGAATGAACTGGAAACGAGGTTGATCAATAATCTGCAGTCATTTCTTCTAGAGTTGGGCACCGGATATACTTTTGTAGCCAGACAGAAAAGATTTACTTTTAATGAAGAACATTTCAGGGTAGATTTAGTGTTTTATAATAGAATGTTACGATGCTTTGTTCTTTTTGATTTAAAGATAGGTTCGCTGAAACACCAAGATTTAGGACAGATGCAGATGTATGTGAATTACTATGATCGTTATGAAAAGCAGGAGGATGAAAATCCTACTATAGGAGTTCTACTTTGCCAAGACAAGGACGATTCTATGGTGGAATTGACTCTTCCAAAGGATTCAAATATATTTGCGTCGAAGTATCAGCTTTATTTACCAGATAAAAAGCTACTACAGGATAAACTGGGCGAATGGGTAAAAGAATGTGATGCAGATAAATGCACAAAATAGAAACGAGGTTCAAAAGGAGCAGATTATGGTAGAGATACTATTTGGAGAAAGTTCGGCAGGCTCCATGAAAGCGGCAAAATGCGAGAATGTGGAATATAAGAATGGACAGCCACCGTGGATACAGGGTTCTTCTGACGAGGTGATCTGCCTTGGTTTCATGCTGGACATGGGCTACATAGGCGAGGCAGTTGACAGTCAGTACCGCAAGGATTTTATCTACTCAATGTATGCTCAGAACCAGTGGGAGCAGGATGAGGAATACGAAAATGAACTTAAGAAACTTGGCAATGTGTACGCCGGTGAACTTGCAAGGCTTATAAGATTTCTTGAGGGTGGTGAGCCGGTAAGAATATGGTACAGTGACGCTCCATATTCAAGGTGTGGATTTTATCATGTATGCAGCATCCTGAAGAACTATCCAAATGAAGTGACTGTTGTCACGCAGCCAGAGCATGTTGTGAAGAAAAACGTCATAGTGTCGTATCATAGCTGGAACGAGGTGGCGGCGGAGGAATTCGCTGGGTTCCTCGGAAATGAGAGGAAACTCACATCAGATGAGATAAGAATGTATGCGGAGATGTGGGGCGAGCTTGTCCTTGAAAATGCACCGCTCAGGGCTGTGGTAAACGGAACTGTGCTCAGTGTGTCAGAGGATTTCTACGATTTTATTATTTGGAACAGGCTGACTGAAAAGCCTGTTAAGGAGTGCAGGCTGATCGGAGATATTCTAGGACAGGTTCCGATTGGAATCGGCGACTGGTGGTATGCGGCGAGGATAGAACATTTCATCAGGCAGGGCAAGATAAAGGTTGTGGAGGATTCGGAGAATAAGTATGCACGTTTGATAAAAGGGTATTTGTAGAATGGAGACTGAGAATAGCGTGGATAAAGAAAAATCCAATAAAAATGTATCCGTTTGCTCTGTGCAAAAAAAGCAGAAAAGCATCCCGGAAAACAAGGACAATTTATGATCGGGGTAAAGAAGGTTGCTGAATCAGAAGTAGCTGTGCTGATGGATATGCTGGGGGATCTCCCTATGACACATATTTTTCAGGAAGATGGTTTATATCTTGATGGAGTAGTACAGGGGATAAGGGCCTTTGGAGATAACCCCAAGGCGGTCTCAAAGGAAGTATTTTATCGCGATGCGGCAAAAATAAATGGTTTGTCAACCAAACAAAGAGAGTTCTTTGAGAATTTCTATCTTAAAATAGAAGAAATTATAGAGGGTAGGGAATAAAAGATATTACGTGTTGGACATTATAACAAATGGAGTGTTGAGGGCGAGATGTCAGCAGTTTGGATGATGTTCAAATATATAGTGGCTTTTCCTCTCGGGTCATGTTAGAATCACATGTATATGCAAATAAATGTGGAAGGAAAGATTACGGGGATTAGTTCCAGGTAAAATATGGTGAAGGTATATGGAAGATATGAAGAATGGTAAGCGAAGTTCATTTTCGGGCAAGCTGGGGTACGTGCTGGCGGCGGCAGGTGCATCTGTGGGTCTTGGAAATATATGGAGATTCCCTTATCTTGCGGCAAAGTACGGCGGGGGAATTTTCCTCATAATATACATCGTGCTTGCACTTACATTTGGTTATACTATGATAGTTGCGGAGACGGCGATCGGACGAATGACGAGAAAGAGTCCGGTTGGAGCATTCAAATCATTTGGAAAGAAGAAATGGCTGTCGTTTGGCGGCTGGATAAATGCTGTTATCCCCGTGCTTATAGTGCCGTACTATTCGGTTATCGGCGGCTGGGTCATCAAATATCTGGTGGAGTATTTCAGAGGAAATGCAAAGCAGCTGGCTGAGGATGGATATTTCACCGATTTCATATCAAATGGTGTGTCAACGGAGCTGTGTTTCATGGCATTCTGTGCATTTACACTTATCATTATATTTGCCGGTGTGCAGAATGGAATAGAGAGGGTATCCAAGATCATGATGCCTATACTGATCGTTTTGTCTGTCATAATTGCGGTATATTCCGTGACAAGACCGGGTGCACTTGCAGGAGTAAAATACTTCCTTGTGCCAAATGTGAAGAACTTCTCGTGGATGACAGTGGTTTCTGCCATGGGGCAGATGTTCTACTCGCTTTCCATTGCCATGGGAATACTTATAACATTTGGCTCTTACATGAAGAAAGATACGGCGATAGAGGATTCTACCAGAAATGTAGAGGTATTCGACACTGGTATAGCGATCATGGCGGGACTTATGATAATCCCGGCGGTATTTGCATTCTCTGGGGGAGATCCGGATACCCTTCAGGCCGGACCATCACTGATGTTTATCACTATTCCAAAAGTATTCCAGAACATGGGATTTGGAACTGTCATAGGAATCGTGTTCTTCCTGCTCGTACTATTTGCTGCTGTCACAAGCTCCATAGCACTTACTGAGAGTGCAGTGTCAACATTTGAGGATGAGCTTGGATGGGGAAGAAAGAAGGCAACAGTGCTTGTGGGAGTTATCATGCTTGTGCTTGGAAGTCTGTCATCCCTGGGATATGGCCCGCTGGCAGGAATCAAGATCATAGGCATGCAGTTCCTTGACCTGTTCGACTTCCTCACCAATTCGGTGATGATGCCTATAGCGGCACTTCTCACAAGCCTGCTTGTGTCAAGGGTAGTTGGAATAGATAAGATAGAGGCGGAGATAATTCACGGCGAGAGTGCCTTCAGGAGAAAGAAGGTATTTGTAGTCATGATCAAATATCTCTGTCCTGTATTTGCCATCATTATCCTGCTCAGCTCTGTTGCAAATGCACTTGGCTGGATAAAGATGTAGACATGTATATAGATAATAAAGCCGCCCTGTCTGATACGCGTTATATGTATTAGACAGGGCGGTTTGTTATGCTCAGTATTTCTAGTTCTTTGTTGCGATGGCATTCAGATCTGGACTGACACTCTTGGTAGTTTAATTGGCTGTAGCTTGGAACTCGCTGACCTCATCCTGGCAGTCCGTCATAGTGCGCTCAATGGACTTAAGTGATTCATTTGTCTGAGCCACGGATTCGCTGACCTCATCCTGGCAGTCTGTCATAGTGCGTTCGATGGACTTAAGCGATTTTTTTGTCTGAGCTATGTCAGCTGGATTGTAGCTGACCATCTCGTCATCTTGTCCGTCTATGGATTTGGAGTATTTGGCTCCGTTCTTGATATCCTCCAGAATGCCCTCGTACATGGCGATCGTCTCATTTACTCTATCCTGTGTCCACACATATTTTTTGCCACCGGATATATATGAACTACCGATGATACTTTTGAGCTCGACTTTTTCGTTCTCAAGCCATGCCTTATACTCGTCGTATGTCCACCACTCAATATCAGGAGTTGGGAACTTTTCTTCAAACTCGGCGTCGGTCATGGCTTCAAATGTCTTTCCATTATCAAAGCTGTAATATGTCTTGCCGTCATCCGGATTTATATAGGACATTATTGTCTCCGTATCAACCGTGTCTGAAAAAGTGGTATTGGTAGTATCTGTAGCTTCGGTGACCGTACTGGATTCATCGCCCTTGGCCGATGTTGCAAATACTGTCACTGTTCCGGTGACTAAGACCATCGCTACAGCGAATGATATGATAGTCGTCTTTTTTGTTTTCATAATTGCTGTTATCCTTTCTTCGATTGCGTTTCTGCTAAAGTGGTTGCAGAGTGGCATAAAACCGCCCTTTGTCTCCTCCATACTGATCAGAGCCTTTGCGTAGGACGCCCTGCTTGTGCCTCCGAAATGGTGAATCACAGCCTCGTCGCAGGATAGCTCTATGTCTCTGTTGGCGAGAAAGTACATAATCCATACCAGAGGGTTAAACCAGTGTATGCAGAACGTGGTGATCAGCAGAAACTTGGTAACTGTGTCAAATCTTCTAATATGTATAAATTCATGTCCCAATACGTAACACAGGGTATCTTCATTTTCCCAGTCAGTTTTCTTGGGCATAAGAATCACTGGATGCCACACGCCAAATGTAAGCGGTGCCGAGATCAGATCTGACTGTCGTATGGACAGCTTGCGTTTTAAATTGTGAGTCTCCAGCCATCTGCGTGCAAATGCATTTTCAACTGGTAATGATGTCTGAAATTCCCTGTAGCATCTGATATATGCCGAGATAAAAAATACCGCGCAGAGAACAAGTCCTGCCACCCAGATGATATCCCACGCTGAAATCGTGAGAGCAGGAATCTGAGATTGAGGTGCCTGGGTGGAGACAGACCCTTGCGTATTGATCGGCATGAATCTGACAGCCGGTGTTTCATTTATGTCAGAGACTGTTTTCTTTCCCAGCAGAGAATAGATGCTAAACTTAGATGGACATGAAAATGGTATTAGCAGCCTGATGATCGTGATTCCCCACAGTATCAGGAATGTCTTTTTAGGCAATCGGTTAATTGCCAGAGCGCGAATGACTGTGATCACCATGATCATGACAGCCCCGGCAACGCTCATTTGCAGTAAGCTCATATTCATCACCTCACTCCAAATCGTTGACGATCTGTTTTAGCTTTGCGATCTCCTCAGGGGAAAGCTTCTTTCTGCCGAGAAGAGCAGCAAATAGTTTGTCGGCAGATCCGTCGTAGACCTTATTGATAAGTTCAGTTGTCTCGGCCTCCTGTACCTCCTCCTTTGGTATTATGGCGTGGCACATGAAATTAGGCTCAGAGCGTTCAATTGCTCCTTTTTTGATGCACCTCTTGATCAACGTATATGTAGTGTTCATGTTCCAGCCAATTTCTTCTTTCAGGACATCGGAGATATGTTTGGCAGTTGTGTCGCCCTCGTCCCAGAGGACTCCCATCACCTTAAGTTCTGAATCAAAAAGTTTTATATCCATATGTGTTCTCCTTTGCAAACTACTGCAGTAGTATTATGTCTTTATAATACTTTTCAGCTAATAAAATGTCAATACTACTGGAGTAGTTTGAATTAAAATTAATATTTGCAGCATGGTGTGACTGATTCTGGCAGGTGATAAGATTTTGAAAGTTGACAGGATTTCTGTCCGGTTTTTATAATAATGTTTATGAGTACATGAAAGAAGGATTTTACATATGGATATAAAGAAAGTTGCTATCTTAGGAGCCGGAGCTGTAGGCTCTTATATGATATGGGGACTCTCAGAAAGAGATGACATAGAGCTTGGAGTTATAGCCGAAGGCGAGCGTCAGGCTGTTTGATGGAACAGGACTTCACTACACGATATCGGATCATATCATGGTTGATCTGTGGAGCAAATTCAGACTCAACGTGTGCAACAATCTGCCACAGGCTATCCTTGGTGCGGGAGTGGGCTGTTACAGGGACAGTGAACACATGAGGATCATAAGCGATGCACTCAAGTCTGAACTTGAGGCGGTGGCTACGGCGAAGGGGATAGACCTTTCACTTGCCGAAGGGCCATCGGTGCACGGAAGTGCGGTTCCACCTTCAGCGAGATATTCGACACTTCAGGATCTTGATTCTGGAAGGCATACAGAGATAGATATGTTCTCGGGTGCACTAGTAAGAATGGGAAGAGAGCTTGGAATACCGATGCCTTACAATGAATTTGCGTATCATATGATAAAGGCGTTGGAGGAGAAAAATGACGGGCTGTTTGACTACGAGGGCAGGGAGAATGAGAGAACCTGTGCAAGGTGATATGCTTCGACGGCTGTATTGATGGTATGTTAGTATTGATACTGACTGGTGTAAGCTTTTTTTTCATAATAAGAAAATGCTTTGATACATTTGCTAAATTAAGGAGGTATTGTCTATCATGTTGACATCGCTTGCACTCATTTTCATAGTCGGACTGGCGATGGGCGCCATCTGTCAGAGGCTTAAGCTGCCGCGCATCATAGGAATGCTGGCGACGGGAATCGTTCTTGGCCCGTATGTGCTGGATTTCCTTGATCCGTCCATATTGTCCATATCTGCGGATCTCAGAAAGATAGCGCTTATCATCATACTTATCAAGGCAGGACTGTCCCTTGACCTTAAGGATCTGAAGAAGTCGGGACGCTCGGCGGTGCTGCTCTCATTTGTTCCGGCATCATTCGAGATCATCGGATACATACTGTGCGCACCAGTTATACTTGGAATAAACCGCACAGAGGCAGCGGTCATGGGCGCGGTGCTAGGCGCGGTATCACCGGCGGTCGTTGTTCCGAGAATGGTGAATCTCATAGAGAAAAAGTACGGAACTGACAAGGCGATTCCGCAGATGATACTTGCGGGGGCGTCCTGCGATGATATATTTGTCATAGTGCTTTTTACCACATTTCTCAGCATGGCGCAGGGCGGAAGTGCTCATGTCATGGATTTCGTGAATATACCAATATCCATCGTGCTTGGAGTACTGCTTGGCGTGGACGTTGGATATGGACTTTATCTGTTCTTTGAGACTTCCTATGCAAGGAAACACTGCGTGAGAAACAGCATGAAGGTCATCATCGTGCTGGGATTTTCGTTCCTGCTTATAGCGATAGAGGGATGGCTTGAGGGAAAGGTGTCGGTGTCGGGACTCCTTGCGGTGGTGGCTATGGCATGTGTCCTGAAACTCAAATGTCCAGAGTCGGTGTCGGGAAGACTCTCACAGAAATTTGGAAAGCTGTGGCTTGCGGCGGAGGTCATATTGTTCGTGCTTGTGGGTGCGGCTGTGGATATCAGATACACCCTGGCAGCAGGACTTCCGGCGCTCCTTATGATATTTGTCGCACTGGCATTTAGAATGGTTGGTGTTCTGATCTGCGTGGCACATACATCACTTACATGGAAGGAAAGGCTGTTCTGTGTCATCGCGTATCTTCCGAAGGCTACAGTTCAGGCAGCCATCGGATCAGTTCCGCTTGCGGCAGGGCTGGCATGTGGTAATATAGTATTGTCGGTTGCCGTGCTGGCGATCGTGGTGACTGCGCCGCTTGGAGCGATAGGAATAGATGGAACGTACAAGCATTTGCTTGGTGAGGATGAATAAGATGAATAATAAGATAAAGAACATTATATTTGACATGAACGGCACAATGATATTTGACGGAAAGTATCATGAGATAGCATGGAAGGATTATGCGGAGAAGCTTGCTGGCAGACAGATGAGCACGGAGGAGTTTCAGCATCATGTGCTGGGGCACACGAACAAGGATATTCTGGAATACCTCATGGGAAAGGGTACGCTAACCGAGGAGAGGATACTTGAACTTACCGAGGAGAAAGAGGCTATGTACAGAGAGATGTACATGGAAGATACTGCAAACTTCAAGCTGGTGGACGGCCTAGTGGCATACCTTGATAAACTTAAGGAAAAGGGGATAAATATGAACATAGCCACAGGGTCAAATATGACAAATCTCGCATTCTATTTTAAAAAATTTGGTCTTGGCAGATGGTTTGACATAACGCTGTGCGCATACGACGATGGAACCATGAATGCTAAGCCGGCCCCTGATATGTACATCCGGGCCATGGAACGCATCGGAGCAGTGCCGGAAGAAACCATGGTCATAGAGGATGGACCGTCGGGAATCCGGGCAGCGGTGGCAGCCGGAGCAGGATATATAGTGGGAATCTATGGTGACTCATCAAGAGAACTGCTTGAAGAGACAGGGCTGTGCCATGAACTGATTCCAGATTATAGAAATATGTGATAAGAATAGGGCGTGTTCAAATGGACGAACATGCTCTATTTTACTATGATATATGGGTGTGGGGATGATTCCTACAACAACTCCATAAGTTTATTTGCAGCAACGCTCATACCACGGCGCCTGTCACTGATGATACACATGTGACGCTTTGGTATGGGCTTTTTAAATTGCAGGCGGAACAGGTCGCCGCGGTCTATATAGCTCTGGGCAAAGTCTGCCATGATGGAGCCGATGCCGAGATTTCTCATGACGAACTGGGCAATCATATCGCTGGTAGAAAGCTCGAATTCGGGTTGCAGAGTCACACCCTCATGGCTCAGGAATGTGTCGACATATGCGCGTGTGCTTGTGTCGTGTTCCAGACAAATGATCGGAAGCTCGTCAAGCTCGTGGTAATCCAGAGTTTTGCCCTGAAGATATGAGAACCTTGGTCCGGCGATGAAGATGTCCTCGATCTCCCTTGCCTGCCTGATCTCCATGTGAGGATCTGCAGGAAGAGGACTGGTGACGATACCGAAGTCTATGTTGCCTGAGAGCAGATGGTTTATCGTGCTGGGAGTCGGAGCATTTGTGACATGAACCTTGATCCCCGGATATAGCTGGTGGAAATGCTCCAGATATGGCAGGAGATAGAACTGCAGTGTCATATCGCTTGCACCTATCCTTATCTCGCCGGTCTCCATGTGGAGGAGCTGTGAGAGCTGCTGCTCACCCAGGGAGATGGATTCATATCCCGCTGCGACGTGGGAGTAGAGGATCTCTCCGGCATTTGTCAGTGAGACGCCCTTCTTGGTTCGGATGAACAGTTCTATGCCGATCGCCTGCTCCAGAGCTTTGACCGCCTGACTTACGGCTGGCTGGGATATACACAGCTCTCTGGCTGCAGCGGATATACTGGATGCTTTGGCAACGTGGTAGAAGATCTTGTAATATTCGAAATTTATGTTCATTTATAATTTCCTCCAGATTCAATAGAGATCGTTTAATATGTGTGTGTCAACAATATGTTTTATTGCAAAATAATTAAGGACTTTTTACCGTTCTATAATGGTACGATTGAAATAATTTTGCTTAAAAAATTATGCATATATAATATAAGTAAAATGGTGTTTGAGGTGGACAAAATCCATCGTATTTACAGTTTATGTTGGTTTCCGCAAAATGTAAAGATAAATATAAGATACACTTATAATAAATATAAATAATATTGATTTTACTTATGACATTATAGTGTTATAATGAGAAGGTATTGTGAGTGATTTGCTTATAAATATTATGTATAGGCAGAAACATTTGAACAGCCACAATACGGATATCAGAAAATATTTCAAAATGCTGCGAAAGCGAGGAAAAGTATTATGGTAAGAGCGGTTGTAGGAGCCAATTGGGGCGACGAAGGAAAAGGTAAGATCACAGACATGTTAGGCCAGGAGTCAGACATAATCGTAAGATTCCAGGGTGGTGCCAACGCAGGACACACAATTGTCAATGACTATGGTAAATTTGCTTTACATACACTTCCATCAGGAGTGTTCTACAGTCACACAACAAGTATCATTGGAAATGGTGTTGCACTTAACATCCCTCTTCTTTTCAAGGAGATAAAGTCCATCACAGACAGAAATGTACCAATGCCTAAGATCCTTGTATCTGACAGAGCACAGATGGTTATGCCATACCACATTCTCTTCGACGAATACGAGGAGGAGAGACTTGCAGGTAAGTCATTCGGATCAACAAAGTCAGGAATCGCTCCATTCTATTCAGATAAATATGCAAAGATCGGTTTCCAGGTAAGCGAGCTCTTTGATGAGGAAGCACTGAAGGAGAAGATCGAGAGAGTTATAGTACAGAAGAACGTTCTTCTTGAGAACCTGTATCACAAGCCACTCTTAAAGGCTGACGATATATTCAACACACTCATGGAGTATAAGGAGATGGTTGCTCCTTATGTATGTGACGTATCAGCATACCTCTATGAGGCGATCAAAGAGGGCAAGAACATCCTTCTTGAGGGTCAGCTTGGTTCACTGAAGGATCCGGATCACGGAATCTACCCTATGGTTACATCATCATCAACTCTGGCAGCTTACGGTGCCATCGGTGCAGGTATACCTCCATACGAGATCAAGCAGATCATCACTGTATGTAAGGCATACTCAAGCGCAGTAGGAGCAGGCGAGTTTGTAAGTGAGATATTTGGCGACGAGGCAGATGAGCTCAGACGCCGCGGCGGTGATGGCGGTGAGTTTGGTGCAACAACAGGAAGACCTAGAAGAATGGGTTGGTTCGACTGTGTGGCATCAAAGTATGGCTGCCGTATCCAGGGAACAACAGACGTTGCATTTACAGTACTTGATGTACTTGGATATCTCGATGAGATCCCGGTATGTGTAGGCTACGATATCGATGGTGAGGTTACAACAGACTTCCCAACAACATCAAAACTCAAGAAAGCAAAGCCTGTATATGAGACACTTCCAGGCTGGAAGACAGATATCAGAGGAATCAAGAAGTACGAGGATCTTCCAGAGAACTGCAGAAAGTACATTGAGTTCGTTGAAGAGCATATCGGATTCCCAATCACCATGATCTCAAACGGTCCGGGAAGAAACGATATCATCTACAGAAACGCAAAGTAATTTGACCTGATTCACAGGGAAATCAAATAACAGAAAAATAACAGGGACACTTTCCAGTAGGAGATTATTAGGGAGTGTCCCTTTTGTTGTTGGAAATGGATTTCTATTTGTGGTGTGAGGAGATTGTGGAATATTATTATATTTGTTATGATTATTTTATCGGCTTTCCGATAAAAGTTCTAGTGGATAGGGCGATGTGCAAAAAAAGCATATTGCAAATTTATTGCATGGAGGAGAAAAATGAAATACATCAAAATCAATGAAAACGGAATTCATATTGTATTTGGAATTACAGATAAAAATCAGATCAAATTGCTGCATTTTTCAAAAGCAGAATTTGATGAAAATGATATTTGCAAATTTGGAAAGGAATGTAAGGCAGAAGATCTGGTAAGAAAAGAGCAATTTATCGATGAGGCTTTTCAACTTGTACAGGTAAACCTTGCCGGATATAATCGCCCATATGAAAAGCATGGAAATAAACATATTTGTACAGCACCGGGATATTTATTGACCTATGCGGGGATGGAAGACAGTTGGAATGAGATTGGACGTAAGATAACCATTTATCAGGAAGATAAGGAAGAGACACATGTCCGCGTAGAAACAAGAATGCAGTTTTATAAGGGCACTTCTATCGTTCGTATGGTCAATAAAGTAATCAATGAAGACGATAGTACACAGTGTCTGGAATATCTATCTTCATTTTGCTATACAGGAATTGAAAAAGAGGGAAAAAGCAATTCCGATGCGAAAATGAGAGTGCGCATTCCTTATAATGGATGGCAGAAAGAGATGAGTATCAAAGAATATAAGTTCGGAGATGTAGGACTGGCGCAAACACAACCCGGG
Source organism: Coprococcus sp. AF16-22 (assembly GCF_003461545.1). NCBI lineage: Bacteria > Bacillati > Bacillota > Clostridia > Lachnospirales > Lachnospiraceae > Coprococcus > Coprococcus sp. AF16-22. Next base: position 4,398 of record NZ_QTXH01000017.1, on the reverse strand, counting down.
GTATACCAGCGTACTTCACAGGTGCTTGAAGTATCGAATACCGGAAACTGGTCTACGAAGAAGTATTTACCATTAGGGTATGTAGAAAATACAGAGGCACATACAAGCTTATTCTGGCAGATTGAACATAACGGTTCCTGGCATTATGAGATCAGTGATCAGAATACGCATTTTTATGTCTGTGTCAGCGGACCGACCGAAGTACAGTCTCACTGGTTCAAAAATCTCGCGCCGGGCGAATCATTTGAATCGGTACCGGTTGCTGTGGGTGTGGCAGATGACAGCTTTGAAAAAGCAATGGGTGAGCTGACAAAATATCGCCGTATGATTCGAAGACCAAATAAAGATGATGAGAATTTACCGGTTATTTTCAACGATTATATGAATTGCCTGTTTGGTGATCCGACAACGGAGAAAGAACTTCCGCTGATTGATGCGGCTGCGGAATGCGGTTGTGAATACTATGTGATAGATGCCGGTTGGTATGCTCCCGGAGAATGGTGGGACAGTGTCGGCGAATGGCAGGAAAGCAGGGAGCGTTTTCCGAATGGAATTAAAGAAGTAACAGATTACATTCGTCAAAAGGGAATGATACCGGGCGTCTGGCTGGAACTTGAAGTGATGGGAATCAATTGTGAGAAAGCAAAGAATGCTCCGGATGACTGGTTCTTTATCCGTCATGGAAAGCGTGTATATGACCGTAGCAGATATCAGCTCGATTTTAGGAATCCGGAAGTCATCGAACATGTCAATGAAGTGATCGATCGGGTAGTCAAAGATTACGGAGTGGGATATATCAAGATGGATTATAACATTGAACCGGGCATAGGTACTGAACTTGGCGCGGAAAGTGTGGGGCAGGGACTGCTTGAACATGAAAAAGCATATCTAAACTGGCTTGATGATGTATTTGCACGTTATCCGGATCTGGTAATTGAAAACTGTTCCAGCGGAGGCCTTCGCATTGATTATGCGTTGCTCTCCAGATATAGTATCCAGTCTACATCGGATCAGGAAGATTACCGGAATTATGCGACGATAGCAGCAAATGCTGTGGCAGGAGTTACTCCGGAACAGGCGGCAGTCTGGTCGTATCCGATGCGCCAGGGAGACAAGGAAGAAGTAATTTATAATATGATAAATGCCATGCTGCTTCGTATTCATCAGAGTGGTCATCTGGCACAACTTCCGCCGGAACGTCTTGCATTAGTGAAAGAGGGAATTGCCTGTTATAAGACGATTCGTCAGGATATCAAATATGCGATACCTTATTGGCCGATTGATATTGCTGACAATGAGGATATGTGGGTATGCGGAGGCCTTCAGCTTGAAAACAAAGCATATCTTGCAGTATGGAAGCGGCAAATGGAAGGAAAAAATAATGACAGGTACATGAAAGCCGGCATAAACTGCACAGATGATAGTTTGTCCATACCATTGGACAGTATTCCTTTTATCAGAGACGATATGCAGGTATCCTGCATTTATCCTAAGAAGGAACCGGTTGATTTTGAATTCAAAGGAAATGTATTAACGGTGCATTTTAAAAAGCCTGTTATGGCAAGACTTTTTGAATTAAGAAAGGGTATTGTTTAATAAGGCGGAATCTGATTCATCGTTTTGAATTTTATAGATTCCACTTGTAGATGTTTGAAAATGTGATACTGGAAAATGAAACAATAGAGGACGCAGAATTTGTTGGCTGTGAATTTAAAAAATGGTATTTGTTGTAAATAAGGACAAGTGGATTAATATTCAATTTGGAGGAATAACATAATGTCAAAAGATGAGTATTTGATCACAGATGCACCGCTTAAAGCGCTGACTGTTTTTGCAATGCCTATGATCTTGGGCAGCTTTTTTCAACAAGTGTATAATATGGCTGATTCAATAATAGTTGGCCAGTATGTCGGATCATCTGCACTTGCGGCTGTTGGCGCATGTGCAGCCCTTACAAATGTATTCATTTGCGTGGCGCTCGGTGCCGGCGTAGGTGCGGGCGTGCTTGTGAGCCGCTATTTTGGAGCCAGGGATTATAGTAAAATGAAAACAATAGTATCAACATCGCTGATAAGTTTTATGATCCTAAGCATACTTTTGGGTGTATTTGGTCTTATCTTTTCACGTTCGATGATGACGCTGCTTCAGACACCTGCTGACATACTGGATGAAGCGGTGCTGTATCTTCGTGTTTATTTTGCCGGATTTCCATTTTTGTTTATGTATAATATTCTTTCAACAATGTTCAATTCAATCGGTGAATCAAAGATACCGTTGGGCCTTTTGATATTTTCTTCTGTCTTGAATATTGTTATGGATCTTTGGATGGTGGCAGGCCTCGGCCTTGGCGTTTTCGGTGCAGCCCTTGCAACTCTCATTGCTCAGGGAATATCCGCAGTGTTTTCACTGTTGATTTTTCTTTGGCGGATGCGTCAATATAAAGGCCGTTTTGATTGGTTTGACAGGCACGAGTTACATTCCATGCTTAGAATTGCCGTACCATCGGTTCTTCAGCAGTCCACAGTGTCGATTGGTATGATGATCGTTCAGGCAGTTGTAAATCCATTCGGCACACAGGCGCTTGCAGGTTACTCAGCAACGATGAGGGTAGAGAATGTTTTTTCACTGATATTTGTATCCATTGGAAATGCAGTTTCACCGTATGTTTCTCAGAATCTTGGCGCAAAAAAAATCAAACGTATCAAAAAAGGATATCGGGCTGCGTTGGTGTTGGATATGTGCTTTGCGATCATCGCATTTATAGTCATTGAAACACTGCATACTCAGATTTCATCCTTATTCCTTGGCAAAGATGGAACCGCTTTGGCATATCAGGTGTCTGGGGGCTATATGAGATGGATTGGCTACTTTTTCATCTTCATGGGAATCAAGATGGCAACCGACGGGGTCCTTCGAGGACTTGGGATCATGCGACCATTTCTCATTGCAAATATGGTCAACCTCGCGATTCGTCTGTCAGTTGCCCTGATTTGTGCGCCCCGTTTTGGTATCGAATTTGTCTGGCTTGCGGTGCCGGCGGGATGGCTTGCAAACTTCCTGATCTCTTATATGGCTCTCAGAAAGTCGTGGCCGGTTGATAAAGCAATTGGCGAATGATCGGTTTGGTGCAAAGGAATGTCTGTTTTGCGAAGTTTTTTTCCAAAAAAAATTGACACAGTATACTGACCAACATATAATCGTTCTAAAAAGTGTCTGCTGATTAATGAGAAAATTAAAATTTAAGCTTAATCAAACAATTCAATTTTGTCAGCACAAACAATAATTAACAGCGTTAAGGCGTATGGAAATTAAAAATCCATACGCCTTATTTTTTTCAAATCTGTGCCTGCGCGTGAGCGCCGGTACTCAAATAAATTTTCAAAGGAGGAGTTGCCATGCTGTTAAATGCCTTTGCAAGCGTGCTGTCAAGCAGCCAGAGCAGCGGAATGGAAGATACGACAGTCTACCCATTCTGGCTATCCCTAATCTGTTTTGCAATAGTACCGGCAATCATTGAGGAATACATCTTCCGGGGGGTGATACTCGGCGCTTATCTGAAAGTGGAGATGATGGCGGCGGTTCTGAATAGCAGCCTACTACAAAGCATTTGATTTAAGATGGTATGGGTGATATAGTCTGAAATGTAAACATTTTGCTTAACTATAGGGGATTGATGGGAATGCGATTGATTTATTATTCTTGGATATTGATTTGATTACGACCAGCGGCGTAGATATAGGACAGTATATTCGGCATAGACTGAATAATTACAGCATGGAGATTGTGTTTATGTGTCTTCTGAGAAGGATAATGCAGAGCCGGAATGAGCAGCAGATAGTGCCGAGTGTGGCTCTGATAATTGTGCCGATTATCAGTATATGGTCAACTGCGTAAATCAGGGAGACATTTTCTTACCACCAAAGATGATTCGTATAATCATTGCATGGGTTTACAGAGTGTACAGGATGTTTTGAATCAAAATAATGGTGAGATAGGAGATATCGTACATCTGTTGTGTGCGAGAAAGAGAAATGGGAACATTGGAAGTGGACAAGAGTCTTAAAGCGGCGTTTAAGGAAACGCTGGAGCCGCATGGGTTCAAGAAAGTTAAGGGGAGGTATCCGCACTTTGTGAGGATGGCAACGCCCGAGATTATTCAAGTAATTAACTATCGGCTGGAGCAGG
>NZ_QTXH01000017.1:0-203 GCF_003461545.1 Coprococcus sp. AF16-22 | reverse complement strand
CTGTCGCCGCAGTTGGAAGAAAAACGGTTTGAAGTATACTGTGCGGTCGGCAGTATATACCGCCCGGAGATCAATCTGAACCGGTCTGTGTATGCCAGCATGGACTGGATAAATACTACGCATCTTGAAATGTATGTTAAGGCGAAATGCAATGGCATACCAGTGTATGAGAATGAACAGCCGGGGGTTGATTATATCATCAA
>NZ_QTXH01000016.1:0-26590 GCF_003461545.1 Coprococcus sp. AF16-22 | reverse complement strand
AAAGGAAAAGTCATAGTGTCCTTGACAAAGGGTACACTTTAATATGGATGTCAATTTTTCTACAGATTGCATCTGTTTGTAGCTGTGAATGTGTGGTTTCAGAAGGTATGGACATGTTTCCGTTTTGACAGGATATGTTTTCGCGAACGGGCACAAAGCTTGACATCAATCAGAAGGTATCGTGCCATGTTGAGATGGTATGCTTGATAAGCAAGAAACCTTGAGTTTATGCGGTATTTAGGTGGCTCTGATGGATAATGTGTCCGCAAATAGTTGTACCCATTGTTGTGAAATGAGTTCGTAGTTGGAGAAAGTAGAATTATATGAGAAAAAAAGACGGATTTCAATTTATTATGACCAGGAAATTATTGGTTGTGTATATTGTTTTTACAGTTCTTCTGGGACTATTTCTGTTTTTTGTCATAGGAGATATGGCTGGAAAATGTGCGGCATGCATTGTTTGTCCGATGATCATTGTATATTTGCTCTATGCGTATTGTAAAGAAAGCAAAGCAGATATGAAAGCTCATGAGACAAAAGCACAATATATGAATGGCAGCTATTTTGAAAGCCCTGAGTGGCATGAGAAATATGTAGCCTATCTCAATGAGCACACATTTGAGAAACCTAAATATCAAAGCATGAAACTGGATTTATTAAAAAGATTTCAAAGACGTGAATATCTTGTCAAAATGATATTGTCATTATTCCTAATGTTTTGTACCTTGTGTCTTATTCCTTTAGGGCGTTATTATATGGCTATCATAGGATTTTGCCTATTCGGATTCTTTTTTTTGCTAGAGTTTTCACTGTATATAGGAATGCCGGTACGGAAGTGGTTGAAGGGCGATATTGATTATGAGGAGCTTGAAGCGTCATATTTAAAAAGTAAGATGCTTTTCTATAAAACAAATGCATTAGCATTTGGAACTACACATTTACATGGATTCACAGAGAAAAAAATATATGCAATAGATTATCGGCTGGTGGAAGGAATATCAAGAAAAATAGTACGCCTTAAGAAGTATGAGGATGGAATTTATAATACTGAGGAGTATCAGCATTTTGCAGTTATTCATGTCAGATTGCCAAAAAGCGGAGATATTTATGATGTTGAGATCGAACTAAATGAGTTTCAGGTTCAAATGGCAATCGATAAGTTATCCGTCTATAAAATTGGTGAAGATTTGATGGAAAATCTTTCTGTAAATGAGCATAAAGAAAATGAGGCTGTAATATAGACAATAATAAAATGAGCAATTTTTTGATTCCTTTTTCAGGGTGAATAGTAAAATTGCTAAAGATATTAAGAAACCTTTTAAACTGGAAGGAATTACGAGAATTGATGATACGCCAGTTCATAAGGTTGTTCGAGAATCCTGGAAGTATCCGAACAGGCAAGAAACAGATGCTCCGTGGTGGCATCTCAGATCCTAGAAATAAGACATTGATGAAGATGTTTAATATGATTGGCATTGGAGAAAGAGCTGGTAGTGGTATCCTGGATATTTACCAGGTATGGGGAAATGAAGGTTGGGCTGTTCCTGTTGTTGAGGAAAGCTACAATCCAGATAGAACCCGTTTAACGCTTGAATTTGCGAAGAAACAAGCGGGTAAACCAAACGATAAAAAACAAACGACAAAAACGGAAATCCATAGAGAAAAAATACGAAATTTTTTAACTGAAAATGAATTGGCAAGTGCCAGAGCTATTTCGATGGTAATTGGACTGAGTGCAGAAAGAACCCGTGTAATATTAGCAAAGATGGAAGATGCTGAATCAGTTGGCGGAAATCGAAACAGAAAGTATAAATTGAGAACAGAAAAGCAGTTTGATAAGGAGCCCCCATGGACAGAAAAAACGAAGCCCTAAACTACCTGAAACAATACCCCAAAATGGATGAATACCTACATGGCTGCGGTTCCAATAAGCACAAGGTGTCAGGTGCAGATGAACGAGAGATGAACAGAACATGAATAAGTATGTTCATGTGCACCTGACACCGAGAAGCTTTCCAGATATCCCCATTGTCCTTCTATCAGGTAAATCCTGTCCAGACAAATGTCCTGTACAACAAGGCTTTGGAGTATGCGGACCTGTCCTGCGACGAGACCGTGTGGGATATGTACTGCGAGATAGGAACCATATCATTGTTCCTCGCACAGAAGGCAAAGAAGGTATACGGAGTGGAGATCGTTCCACAGGCTATAGATGACGCAAGACACAACGCCGAGATCAACGGGATCACAAATGCCGAGTTCTTCGTTGGCAAGGCAGAGGAAGTCGTTCCCGACATATACAAAAAAGGCGGCGACGGTTCCCATGCAGACATTGTTGTCGTGGATCCACCGCGAAAGGGCTGCGATCAGGTACTTCTGGACACTCTGGTCCACATGGCACCGGAGCGTATCGTCTACGTGAGCTGCGATCCGGCAACCCTGGCGAGGGATGTGAAGATACTTCAGGAGAAGGGGTATGAGGCGAAGAAGGTGGCGGTTGTTGACCAGTTTTGTCACAGCGGGCATGTGGAGACTATAATAGGGCTACGTCGTACAGATTCGTGAAAATCCTTGAATTTACGCACTTTTGCAGCTTTTTCAATTTCGGCAGAACCGATGTGAAAAGGAATAAAAAGCAGATAGTGGACAGAATTCATGTCGTTGTCGGCTATAGAGTCGACACGAGGGACACAATATTCTTTGATGAATAAAAGTGAATAAAATAGCCAATTTGGCAGGGATATTTAATTACAAAATATTGAATATCCCTGCCTTTTATTTTCTATTCAAGGAGGTGTCAATATGTTAAAGATAAGGCTTCAAGGGACAAAAAATGACATACGTTGGTTTGTACGTTTACTTCAGAGAGATAAGCGATTTGACGTGAATAATGTTTCAACTTTTTTCGATAATGTTGGAACAGATAAATATAAACGTGTGTATGCAGAAGTATCAAGAAAGAAAAAGGATTCTGGTAAGAAACCAAGTAACGTTATGCAGGTAGAAGAAAAATGTCACTATGTAGGAAGTGGCATGGTGATTCGATAGGGAATGGAGGTACAACGGTATGTGTAAAGTAATAGCAATCGTGAATCAAAAAGGTGGAGTAGCAAAGACTACGACAACAGTGAACTTAGGTATAGGTTTGGTAAGAGAAGGCAAGAAGGTACTACTTATAGATGCGGATAGTCAGGGATGAACTGCTTGACTTTGTTGACAGGAAAAAGATTGGTTTTATTCAGGGTGTTGATCTTTCGTATCTGAACGAGGAGCAGCAGCAGTGGATACTCGATATAATACTCGACAGGAATGTATTCCCCAATATAGAACAGTCAGCAAGACTAAAGGCATTTTGCCGGGAAAATATGCTTACACAGGAAGAAGTGAGGAACATCATGCTTCCGGAACAGGTGTCAGCGAAGTCGAGAAAAGTAACATTCAAGGCAGACAGATTGGATGACTACTTTGATGATGAATACACAGAAGAGAAGATTACAGAGGTTATAATAAGCCTTTTGGATGAATGGAAGAAAAGAGGTGAGAAGGCATGACAAACATCGTAAATACCGGTAATGCGTCGGTGGATGCACTGGCAGAAATGAACATCAGTGGAAATGTTACGCCGGTAAATTGGTATAAAACAATTTTGCGTGAAAATGGCAAGCCATACCTCCTCGCTATCTGTGTGTTGTCGGAAATCGTGTATTGGTATCGTCCTGTGGAAGTACGGGACGAGCATAGCGGCATGACAATTGATTACAGAAAAAAGTTTCGAGAGGATTTGCTACAGAAAACCTACAATGATTTTGCCGAGCAGTTTGGAGAATCACGGAGAAGTGTGAAGGCAGCGTTTGACAGATTAGAGGAAATCGGTGTGATCCGTCGTGAATTCCGTAACATAGAAACAAATAGCGGAATGGTCTTAAATAATGTCATGTATATTGATCTATGCGTTGATAGACTTTACACATGTACATATCTGAACATACCAGGAGATGACGAAGATGTAGAAAACACAGGGGAAGAAATACAAAAACAGGCTGAAAACCAAGCAAATAAGCCTGTTACAAAATTTTGTACCACCTCCTACAAAACTTTGTGGGACAAATACAAAGAATACTACAGAAAATACAGAGGAGATTACCTATCCTATCATTCCATCAGGCACAGGCGTGAAAACTGATGCGATGGATAGGATGGATGAAGTGCGCTCATTTATCAAAGACAATATTGATTATGACGTATTGCTTCAGTGCCATCCTACAGAGAAGATGGACATAAACGAATTGGTGGAGCTGATGGTTGAGACCATAGCGGTTAAACAGCCAGTAATCCGTATCAATAAATATGATTTCCCATATGATGTTGTTCGGAGCAGATTGGAGAAGATAGATTTTCATACGATGGAGTATGTGCTGCAATGCCTTCGCAACAATACTACAAAGATACGCAACATACGAAGCTATATGCTCACGACACTGTATAATGCTCCTGTAACATGTAGTAATTACTATAAAGCAGAAGTAAACCATGACTTCTATGGTAAGTAACGATTCATAGCTGCTGGAAACAGCAGTTGACTATATATTTTTCGCCTTCCTTTCCTTTTGAGGGGCAGGAGGCACACCTGCCTCTCGTTTTAAGGAGATTGCTGCAAGCATGATTCTTTGATATAATCAATGCAACAGTTTTACAAATCGGAATTTAGCGACGAGGTGAATAATATGGAAAAATGGGGAATGTTTGAATTTAATTCGCCTTATTTTGGAGAAATTATAGAGAAAATAAATGACGTGGTATTGCCAAACGATTACATAGAATTGATGAAAAAACATAATGGTGGTGAAGGCGATATTGGTGAAACCTGGCTTATATTATATCCGTTGGAAGAATTGCAAGAAATAAATGATGATTATGAAATTGAAGAAATTTTGCCGGGTCACATTATTATTGGCTCAAATGGTGGTGGTGAACTTTATGGAATTGATAATAAGGGAAACTACTTTAATGTACCAGTGCCAATAGATGAAGATGATGTTGCTTTGCTTGGAACGGAGATAGAATTACTTCCAGATAAAATTAATGCACTATGGGAGTAGATTCTGTTGTTGGTTATATGACGAACAGATCATAAGCTTTGAAGTTGTAGAGAGGATTAAATTATGGGATTACTTGATAAATTTAAAAGAGTTGAAAAGAAAGCGGATAATAGAAAATTTCCGTTTGAAGATAGTCCTGACACTGCCTGCATTACCTGCTACCATGTGTTGGAGGGGTATAAGCCTATATTATACGTTTCTCACGATGAGGACGGGTATTGGCAGTTTTTATGCGGCGAAAACCATAAGGAAGAAGATGCGAGAGTGGTTTCTTTAGGTGAAATTTTAAGCATAGATGAATCGATGAGGGATTTAGCAGTGTTAGATTACGGTCAATATGCAACCTCAGAAAGTGTTGAAGGTAATTGGACGGTAAAATATAAAAATTAGTAAATACCTAAGTTCGTCCAAATAATTTTACCGGGCAAAATGTAACGGAGGGTTACTATTATCTGTTATAAGTGTTATTTTTGTGATAGTAGGAATTATAATAGTTGATAATAAAGATAATTGATATTGAAGACAGATTTCCAGTTGAAAGAGTAAATAAACTGTTGAATGACAGAGAATAAACTTTGAAGTTTCACATGGGTTATTAGGAGAAAAAATGGAAAATATTTTAAGTGTTGAAGAAACGAAAACAAGATTAATATGTGAGTTGTCAACAGTAACTGGCTTTAAGTATTTAAAAAGTGGTATTTTGAAGAAAACAGTAAAAGACATTGTGTTTGAAATAAACTTTTTCTCGTCAAAATGGAATGCATCTGGGCAGAGTATTGAAGTAAATGCCGATTTGAGGATTATTTATAAAAAATACGGAAAATTACCAGTTGACAATGTAATAGCATCTATGAGTTATAATCCCAAAGATGGGTATTGGTATGATATATAAACGGAAAGTAAATTGCTTGAAACGAAGAATATATTAGAAAAAAGATTTCGAGATACTGCAATGGATTTGGTAAAAAGATTTGATGAAGATTATAATGCAGCTATACGATATCTTTTCTTTGAAGGGTTTGAAAAATATAATGTGTATCTTGACTTTGTGGCAGATAATTTAGGTCAGGAAATAATTAAAGATAAAGCACAACAAATATATGAGGGTTTATCTGACGAATGTAAAGAACAGGTTATTCAATATCAAAATGGGGCAAGGAATAAATCATGGATGTTAAATAGATGTAATTTAAAATATATTGTGGATAATAACTTGTTCCACTAAGAAGAAAGTAAAATCGGAATTTGATGAGGTATTGGTAGAATGGTAGAAGTTAAATTTTATGACAATGTCGCAGATGAACTTTTGAAGTTTGCAGTAATAATATCAAAAACAGACAACAAGTGGGTATTCTGTAAACACAAAGAAAGAGAGACTTATGAAGTGCCAGGCGGTCACAGAGAACCTGGAGAAAGTATTTTTGAAACAGCCAAAAGAGAATTACAAGAAGAAACAGGGGCAATTGATTTTAAAATTGAACCAATATGTGTGTATTCTGTTAAAGGAAAGACACGAGTAAATGAAAATATTGATGATGAAACTTTTGGAATGTTATTTATTGCAGACATTAGCTCATTCGTGGAATTACATTGTGAGATTGAGAAAATATTGATTTCAGATAAGTTAGTTGATAATTGGACATATCCTTTAATTCAACCTATATTGATTGAAGAAGCAAAAAAAAGAGGCTTTATATAAAAATCAAGATAAGCAACGGAAACTTTCAGTTTGCCAACTTGCCCTTTGAGAGAGGAGAAATCCTTTTCTCAAAGGGTTTTTTCTATTTATACGGATATTCGCAAACTACAAGATAAAGCCAAAACTTCATATACTCTAAGCACAAGGAGGTTGAGGTTTGGCTATGAACAACAGTTTAGCAGAAGTACACCCGGAGCTTGTTTCGGAGTGGTCGGAGAAGAACTTACCGCTTACACCTGATGACATTACTTTCGGTTCAAATAAAAAAGTATATTCTGTAAATTAGGACTTCGTATTTGTAACAGCTTTGCTGACTTCAGTGGAAAGCCGAGTTCTGATAATGATATTCAATTGATGGTTTATTCCATACGGGAATAAATCTTCATCAAATCTTTATTTTTTTCTGTTAGGTTATATTTCAGTAAGAAATGAAATATGGAAGGAAGGATAGTAAAGATGGAAATGATGTTGCAGACACAAAATCTATGTAAATATTTTAGAAAACAGAAAGCGGTAAATAATGTTTCACTTAATATCGAAAAGGAACAGATTTATGGACTGCTTGGACCGAATGGTGCGGGAAAATCTACCACATTGAAAATGTTGACTGGTATGATGAAACCAACTGCAGGAAAGATTTACTTTGATGGAAAACTTTTAGATAGGAAAGATTTATCAAAAATAGGAGCGTTAATTGAAAATCCGCCTATTTATGAAAATCTTTCCGCCAGAGAGAATTTGAAGGTAAGACAATTATTGCTTGGTACAGATGAAAACAGAATTGATGAGGTCTTGCAGATTGTATCACTTACAAACACCGGAAAGAAGAAAGCAGGACAGTTTTCTTTGGGGATGAAGCAAAGACTAGGCATTGCAATGGCATTGCTTGGAGAACCGGAACTTTTGATATTGGATGAACCTACGAATGGATTAGATCCAATAGGCATCGAGGAATTACGAGAGCTGATCCGGTCTTTTCCGGAACAGGGAATCACTGTAATTCTCTCCAGTCATATTCTCTCAGAGGTACAGTTACTTGCAGATAAAGTCGGGATTATTTCAGGTGGAATCTTAGGATACGAAGGAGCATTAAAGCAGGGAGATAATCTTGAAGATTTGTTTATGAATGTGGTAAGAAAAAACCAGAAAGCAGGTGAAATCCATGGTTAATATTATAAAAGCAGAACATCAAAAAGCCAAAAGAACCATGCGAAAAAAGTTTATCTGGGGATTTCCTCTTCTTACATTTGTCATGGCATTTATATTTACTCTTGGGATGACAAATGCTTATGCAGAAAGTGTTTGGAACTGGTGGTATACACTTTTGCTGCCGGGGATGATTGCTCTATTTTGTTATCTTTCTGTGGCGCAGGAGAAAAAGATAAAATACTATCATTTAATGACTATTCCCACAGACAGAAGAAAATTGTTGCTGGGGAAAATTATTTATATTGGGTACATGATTTTGTTTTCTAATGTGATTGTGTTTGCAGGAGCAACGCTTGGAGGCTTTCTTCTAACGACACATGTTCCAGTTGGAGGAGCGTTGATTGCAGTATTGTTTCTGACGGTTTCTGAGTTATGGGAGATTCCGGTAGCTTTATTTTTAAGTGAACGATTTGGAATGATTGTAAACCTGTTCGTCTGCCTATTTATTACCGTCAGCGGTGTGGTAATATCACAAACCAGAATCTGGTATGTACTTGTTTCTGCAATCCCTATGCGAATGATGTGCCCGTTGCTTCATGTTTTACCAAATGGACTTGCCGCAGAAGCAGGGAATCCTCTTTTGGATACGGGAGTCATTGTTCCGGGAATGTGTCTCTCAATCATCTGGTTTGTTTTTGTAACGGTTCTGTTTTTGAAATGGTTTGAGAGAAGAGAGGTGAAATAAGATGATTGGAAGATCTCTTAATGCAGACTTGCGAAAGATGAAAGGAACATCTGTGATTCTGGCACACTTACTGATTCCGATTATAACCAGCGTTATATTTTTAATATATTACTTTTTTTCACCATGGAATGAAAATATGAAAGTGATTGCATTTTATCAGGCAATAGGAGCAGGACTTCCGGTACTTATTGGAATTTTTACAGCAAGTGTGATGGAACAAGAACAAAATGCAGGTAATTTTCAAAACCTGTTGTCTTTACCAGATAAACTTACAGCATTTTTATCGAAACTGTTGATGCTACTGGTTTTGTGTCTGTGCTCTATCCTATTGACAGCAATCATATTCGGAATTGGATTTGGAAGAATCGCATCAAGCGATATCGAAATCATGAAAGGATGTATATTTGCAGCATTGCTGCTGTGGGGAAGCAGTGTTCCACTTTATCTGTGGCAGCTGATTCTGGCTTTTCAGTTTGGAAAAGGGGTATCCATTGGAGCAGGGATTATATCAGGACTAATTAGTGCATTGATGCTTACCGGACTTGGAGATTATGTGTGGAAATATGTATTTGTCTGCTGGACGGGTAGAGTACCATATACTTATCTGCAATCTGTATTGGGAGAAACTAGTGTAGGTGAATGGTTGTCATTCATACCAGGTTGCTTAATATTTACAGGGATTAGTATGGTATACTATTTTTGGTGGGTAAACCACTGGGAAGGAAACAGAATATCGGAATAGAATCGAGGGAAACTATGGCAAAAATACTGGCAGTTGATGATGAACCGGCAATTTTGGAAATGATAGAAAGCATTTTGAATAAGGATGGACATCTGGTTACCAAAGTAAGTAATCCACTAAAAATTAATATGGAAGAATTACATCGTTATGACCTGATTTTACTGGACATTATGATGCCTGGAATTGATGGCTTCGAATTATGCAAAAGAATCAGGGCACTTGTGGATTGTCCGATTTTGTTTCTTACCGCAAAAACGGAGGAAAAAAGTCTGGTGAACGGACTTTCGTTGGGAGCAGATGATTATATTTCAAAGCCATTTGGAGTGATGGAACTTCGGGCAAGGATCAATGCACATCTTAGAAGAGAGCACAGGGAACATTCTGTCCGGATGGTTTTGGGGAGGGTCTGTATTCAAATATCTCAAAAGAAACTATTGGTTGATGATAAGGAACTTCCTCTTACGAAAGCGGAGTACGAAATCTGTGAATTTCTGGCTAAAAACAGAGGACAGGTTTTCTCGAAAGAACAGATTTTAGAAGAGGTCTTTGGTTTTGACAGTGAGAGTGATGACAGTACCATTATCACGCATATCAAAAATATAAGAGCAAAATTTGCGGATTATGATTATACACCGATAAAAACAGTCTGGGGGATTGGATATAAATGGGAAGAGTAAAGAGAAGCAATGCACTCAGCTGGATTTTTATGAGATATGTACTGGTCATGCTTGGATCATTAGTAGGTTTGGTGATTGTTGCTTGGCTGCTGCTGTACCTTTTGATTAGTGTGGGCTGTATCTATCCGGCGAATTATGCAGAGCAAAAGATTAATGAAGCATATGATACGATTTTACGTGCGGATAAAGTAACTGCTGAGATGATTCCTGCACTTTGTGATTATGTAATCTTTTCAGAGAATGGAGAGAAAATAGGTGGAGATCTGTCAGAACAATACGAACAGATAGCATGGAATGTTGCAAAGTACGGAAACGCATCCGGGAAATATTTTTATAAAGTAATTGTAAGGGAAAATGAATATGTTGTATTGCAATATCGCCTGACACCTCAATATCATTCAGCTTTTTTGAGGGAGCATTTTATAGGACCACAGAATGTGATGAGTATTATGTCAGTGATTGGAGCGGTAGCGATTATCATCATTCCGTCCATACGTTTTGGAAAAAGAATCAAAAAGCAGATGCAGCCTGTATTAGACGCAATCAGACAAATAAAGGATCAAAATCTGGAATATGAGACATCCTGTTCCGGTATCAAAGAGTTTGATGACTGTTTATCGGCAATCGATGATATGCGAGATGCATTGCGAGAATCTTTAGAAAAGCAGTGGAAAACAGAGCAGGAAAAGAAACAACAGATGTCTGCTTTGGCGCATGATATTAAAACACCTCTTACGATTGTACGGGGAAATGCAGAACTACTTTCAGAGACTGAACTGACCACAGAACAGAAGAATAATATCACTTATGTTTTGAACGGCACAACACAGATACAAAGTTATGTAAAACAGTTGATAGATGTCACAAAATCATGGAATTGCAGTGATGTTACCTATACAACGGTGAGGTTAGAAGATTTTTTCGCAGATATAAAGGAACAGGCACTCGGACTGGTAGAAATCTATCACCAGAAAATAGATTGGAAGGCGGGACAAAGTGATAAAAAGGTAACGATTGCTTATGATCCAATGTTCCGGGCCGTAATGAATGTGATTCAGAATGCAGTGGAGCATACAAAAGAAAATGGAATCATTTATATTGACGCAAAGGAGCAGGATGGCCGGCTGACATTCATTGTGGAGGATAGCGGATCAGGATTTACAAAAGAAGCATTATTGCATGGCACAGAGCAGTTTTTTATGGATGACACAAGTAGAAATGGCGAAGCCCATTATGGGATGGGACTATTTTTTGCAAAAACTGTGGCTGAAAAATATGGTGGAGGTATTAAACTTTCAAATTCTGAAAATACAGGTGGGGCGAGGGTAGAAATATTTTTCCTGAGTAGTCAAGAAACAAGCTAAATAGACCGCAATTAAGCTATGTAAATATTATTAGTATACTGCTAATTGGAACGTTGTATCTCGCTAACAGACAAAAAGCGGAGTACGACAGAGATATGCGACTTCTACAGCAAATGATGGTAACTATAGGGATTGCCAATATGTCTGACTGTTGCGTTTATTATCTTGCTGGCAGTTCTAATATAGTTATCAAAGACCAAAATTCATTTGTTGAAGTATATTGAATCAAGGACAGATAATAATATAGCGTTATTTGTGTCGTTAAACAAACCACACAGTAGACTTACTGAAAGCGGTGTGGAGTTACGATTACGAGAAATGGGGAAGAAGTTAGGTGTAGAAAAGGTACACCCAAGGACTATGGCCACCAGAGCAATTGAGAAAGGTATGCCGATTGAACAGGTACAGAAAATTCTGGGACATGAGCAAATAGATACAACGTTCAGATATGCAATGGTTAATCAAAACAATGTGAAGCTATCGCATCGAAAATATATTTCATAGATTGACTTGTAACGCAAAAGACGTTACAATAAAAGAAAGATGGAGGTGTATTCTATGGGAAAAACAGCAACATTAAATATAAGAGTAAATCCAGATGTAAAAGAAAATGCAGAAAGAGTATTGGCACAATTAGGGATACCAATGGCTACTGCTATAGATATGTATTTAAAACAAATATCATTAGTAGGAGGAATTCCCTTTTCTATTGTATTACCAAAAGCAGCTAATTCAGTGAATGCAGATATGATGTCTGTTACACAGATTCATCAAAAGTTAGAAAAAGGATATGCCGATATAGAGAAAGGAAATGTTGAGGATGCAGCTAGTGCGTTTGTGGCATTTAGAGAGAGGCATTAATGAAGCAATATAAGGTAGAGATTACAAAAGAAGCTTTGCAGGATATGGAAGATATATACAATTATATTGCTATAGATTTGCTTGCTCCGGATAATGCAATGGGGCAATATAATCTCATTGCTGATGAAATACTTACATTAGACACTTTCCCAGAACGATTTAGGATTATGGATTCTGAGCCGGAAAAGAGAATGGAGTTGCGTAGAATGCTCGTCGATAATTATTCAGTGTTTTACATAATCCGTGACGAAAGGGTAATTGTAACGGATGTGTTATACACGGCATCTGATATAGAAGCACGTTTGAGAGGCGAGCTATAAAAGCACGCGTTTATTTGAATTTGTCGACTTGTTAATTTCCAATTTTTAGTGATAGGGAGATACACAATGAATGGTTTGATTATAAAGGTACTCAGCATAAGTATTGCGGTAGTAACCGTAGTATACTTGATTATTTATAAAGGAAATACCATGATTACAAAGATATTTAGCGTGTGTATTATAGCAGCAATGGTAATATACTGGATTGTTTATGAAAGAAATACAAGAAAGCGAAAAAAACAGGAATTACAGCGTGATGACTATTTATTTGCGAAAGAAAACGATTTGCCGTTACAGATAAATTGGAATGAGATAAATGACTTTTTGTCAGATTCCGGATATGGTGTAAATATGCCAATGGAGAATTGGTTTATGATGGATTGGGCGAGACAGCCCTGTGTGGAGAATGGTATAAAAGAAGGAAAGTTTTCTATGAAAGGGTTTCGAGTGTTACAAGCTTTAAGTAACGATATGAAACACATTTTTTATGATGTGAGGTTTAATTATGACCGTGGCCCGGATATAGAAGATAAAAATAGGAAGTACGAAGCCGTAAAAAAGGTGTTGGATACAAAATACGCCGGTTTGTCAGAAGAAGTACGGAAGAATATATATGACCAATTTGTTAAGATATATGAAAGAAAAATCTAATTATAATACAAAGGAGGAAGCTGTTGAGTTTTTAATGAATGAAACTAATCTTACATATGAAGAATGTTCTAAAGCCAACGATTTCCATATTAGGCTAAATAAGAAAAATTAATATACAATTCCAGTTTGTAGGGAACAACAGCTAAGACAATTTTATAATAAAACAGCGTCAGAGCATTTATGTGTAAAAGCATGAATGCTCTTTTTTGTCCTTTCATGGACAAAGAACAAGAAAGCAGCTTTTGGACAAATTGTCCAGAAGTTCAAATAAAAAAGAAGGAGGATACCTGATGTATAGCAAAAATGGTATTCCGTGGGTAAGACCACCCACACAGGACAGGAAGCATAGAGAAAATAATATCGGGAGGACAGAACAATGGTCGATGAATTGACGCAGGAGTCGTTCCAGACAGGAAAGGCGATTGTGACTGTCAGCATAGATCTGATTACTGCATGAAAAATAAATTTTGTTGAGGTTAAATTGAGATTGACTTTGTATTGTATAAGTATGAAATAAAAAGGAATCAGGTGATGTACAATGATAAAGCATAAAATATGTAAAATCCTTCTTGTTATACTGGCAATTTTTTTATGTGTGGCTTTTTATGAATTGCTCGGAATCTGCGTTGCATATAAAAAGCAGCCGGAAGTGTCCAATACAACCAAAAAAGAAACAAAAAATGGGTCATGGAACGAATGCAGTGAAAATACAGAACGGGCAGTAATCATAGAAAAGAATCCAGAAGCGCTTTTACAAAGAGTGCGTTTGATCAAGAATGCAAAAAAGGAAATTATTTTTTCTACTTTTGCATTTCAATCCGATGAAAGTGGAAAATTGATTTTAGGAGCACTGCATGATGCGGCAGACAGAGGTGTACATATTCGTCTGTTAGTAGATGGAATGGAGAGCTGGATTGATATGGAAGGAAATCCGTATTTCTATGGACTATCTTCCCATGAGAATGTTGAAATTAAACTGTATAATAAGGCCAATCCATTGAAACCGTGGAAAATGATGGGTAGAATGCATGATAAATATTTGATTGCAGATGGAAAGAGATATATTCTTGGGGGAAGAAATACACACAATTATTTCCTGGGTGATTTTCCGGGACATAAGAACTATGACAGAGACGTGTTAGTGGTTTGCGATGAACCTGAGAAAGAAAATTCAGTTAACCAGTTGTCAGAGTATTTTGAAACCATATGGAATCAGGAAGACAGTGGTTATTTTCATAACAATAAAAAACTGGCAAATAGAAAATCTGTAAAGAACGCAGTTTTAGAGCTGCAGAACAGCTATCAGAAATATTTTGAGGAGAATAAGGAAAGAATCTGCGAGACCGATTATACGGACGAAACTTTTGAGACAGAAAAGATTACATTAGTGTCAAATCCTATTCACACAGGTTCCAAAGAACCAGTAGTGTGGTATCAGTTGGGAGAATTGATGAAAAATGCAAAAAATCGTGTGAAGATCCACACGCCATATATTATCTGTAATGATATGATGTATAATACATTGGAGGAGATTGCAGAGAACGTTTCAGATTTTTCTATTATGACAAATTCAGTTGCGAATAATAGGAATCCATTTGGGTCTGCCGATTATGCGAAAAACAGAAATAGAATCTTAAGTACAGGAATTAATATCTGGGAATATGAAGGCGGTTATTCATACCACGGAAAAAGTATTCTGATTGACGATGATCTGTCTGTAATCGGTTCCTTTAATATGGACATGAGAAGTGCATATCTGGATACGGAACTGATGCTTGTAATACGCAGTAAAGATATTAATAAACAGTTGGAAGAGGGCATGATGGAATATGAAAGAGTGTCCCGACAGGTATTGGAAGATGGAACCTATCGTGATCCGTATCATGTAGAGCCAATTGAATTGACAAAGAAGCGTCAGAGAAACGTACTTTTGGTACAGCATCTGCTTGGATGGGCAAGATATCTGTTCTGATAAAGGAGGAAGAAGATCGTGTTTCAAATATTAATTGTAGAAGATGATAAAGAATTAAGCCAGCTATTCCAAAAAGTGCTTGAGAAGAATGGATATCAGGTCAAAAGTGCATCGGATGGAGCACAGGCATTAGAAGTATTGGATAAAGAGTATATTGATCTGATCATTTCCGATATTATGATGCCGGTTATGGATGGTTATGAACTGGTGTCGGAACTCCGTTCAGCAGGATATCAGATACCGGTACTTATGATCACTGCGAAAGGTTCCTTTGATGATATGCGCCAGGGATTTCTTTCAGGAAGTGACGATTATATGGTAAAACCGGTAAATGTGAATGAAATGGTTTTAAGAGTCGGAGCACTGCTTCGCCGTGCACAGATACTGAATGAACACAAAATTGTGATCGGTTCAACAGAGTTTGATTATGATGCAATGACGGTTACAACTGATAAGGAAAGTCTTGTTTTGCCTAAAAAAGAATTCCTGCTTTTATATAAGCTTGCAGCTTCGCCAGGCAGAACATTTACAAAACAACAGTTGATGGATGAAGTATGGGGATACGAGACGGAGGCAGACCCACATACGATAGAGGTACATATAGGAAGAATCAGAGAGCGTTTTAAAGATAACCCTGATTTTGAAATCGTAACAATGCGTGGAATTGGATACAAGGTGGTGAAAAAATAATGGAACAAAAGAAAGAAAAAGGATTGCGGATCCGATCCTGTCTGACTGGTGCAATCTGGCTGGCACTTGTATTTTCAACAGTCATATCTGCTTTATTATTTGCTTTTTTGAATCATTTTTTTAATCTGCCAGGCAGCATACCTGTGCTTGGTTGGCTTTTGATTTTCAATACATTGATTGCAGGGCTGATTACTTCCTTTATTAATGCAAAGTTGCTGGAACCAATTACCAGACTTAGTAAAGCAATGAAGGAAGTTTCTCAGGGAGATTTTGAACAGCATTTGGAAACTAACAGCCGTATAGCAGAAGTTGGAGAATCTTATCAAAGTTTTAACGTTATGACAAAAGAACTTCGTGCAACAGAGGTGCTGCAGATGGATTTTGTATCTAATGTTTCTCATGAGTTTAAGACCCCGATTAATGCAATTGAAGGATATACAATGCTGCTTCAGGGAGAAGAACTGTCTCCGGATCAAGAGGAATATGTAGAAAAAATCTTATTTAACACCCAAAGACTTTCCGGATTGGTTGGTAATATTTTGCTGTTATCCAAGTTAGAGAATCAGAATATACCAATGAAAAAAACAGAATATCGTCTGGATGAACAGATTCGCCAGGCATTTCTTTCATTGGAAACAAAATGGACAGAAAAAGAAATTGGTTTTCAGGTAGAATTGGAGGAAGTTAAATATACTGGGAATGAAGAACTTTTTATGCATATCTGGATAAATCTTTTGGATAATGCGATTAAGTTCAGCCCTTCAAAGGGGACAATTACGATGTTTCTGAAACAAGAACAGGATTCTGTTAAGTTCATTCTGGAAGATGAAGGACCAGGAATAGAGGATGATGTAAAATCCAGAATATTTGACAAGTTCTATCAGGTAGATGGATCTCATAAAGCAGAAGGAAATGGCCTAGGTCTTGCACTTGTAAAACGGATTGTAGATAGTGCCGGAGGAACAATCAAAGCAGAAAACCGTGAATATGGTGGATGCAGATTTGTTATAGAGCTGCCAAAGCAGAAAGATGAGATTATATAGTTTTAAGATAAATTAGAAGATGGGAGAATTTATATGACATTTTATCAGGAGTTGCAGTTAAATCAGGCAGGTTCTAAAAACCTGTTGAAAAAGAGTGAAACACTAAAAGAAAAATTATATCATATGTGGGTATATCTGGTGAAGATAGCTGTTACAATGGCATTTTGTTTTTTCTTTGTTAGTATTTTCAGCATCCTATTTGGAAATGAGAACAGCATTGTAGGTGTAGTAGTCTTATTATGTCTCATGGTGTTTAGAAATGCGGATCTGGGGATCCGCACCGGACAATCTACGGTGCTTTTGGCTTTGTTCTTTGTAATTATGACTGTATGTCCGCATTTAGCAAATCAGTCTTCACCGGTATTGGGAATGCTGTTAAATATTGCGGCACTGGCTGTGTTGATTCTGTTCGGATGCCATAATCCATTCATGTTTAATCAATCTACATTGGTTCTTGGGTATCTGCTGTTATATGGTTATGATGTTACGGGAAAAAGTTATCAGATGCGATTAGTCGGAATGGCTTTAGGTGCAGCACTTACCTGCTTCGTATTTTATCGAAATCATAAAAACAGAAATTATAAAAGAAATCTGAAAGATCTGATACAAGAATTTGATATCACTTCTTCCAGAACAAAATGGCAGATATGTCAGATTTTATGCGTACCGATTGTCATTTGCATTGCAGAACTTTGTAATATGCCACGTGCAATGTGGGCTGGTATTGCGGCCATGTCCGTGATTTTGCCGTTTATGGAAGATATGCACTACAGAGTCCGTAAAAGGATTGTCGGAAATATTGCAGGTGTTATATGTTTTACAGTATTATATTTTCTGCTTCCTTCGTCAATCTATGCATATATAGGAATTCTTGGTGGAATCGGTGTAGGATTTTCAGCACAATATGGCTGGCAGGCAGTATTTAACACATTTGGTGCTTTAGCCATTGCTACAGAGACTTATGGACTACAAGGAGCGGTTAGTCTTAGAGTGATTCAAAATGTTTATGGTGTTGTGTTTGCTTTAGCATTTTGTGTTATATTTTATTGGTTTATGTCTAAAAAAGATAGATATAAACAGTAAGTCAAACACACAAACTATGGAGTCTTTAGTCGGTTTAATAAAATTTTAGATAGAAAATAAATCATTATAAAAAGATCCTGTTCATACTATTATATATAGAACAGGATCTTTATTTACTTTATTTCGCCAGGAAATTGCTCTGAATCTCCATCGGCATATGATAAGCCTGGTATTCTGTATTATCCGTCATATTGTAGAGTGTATCATCTTGCAGCTCATAAAACAATATCCTTTCAGTGTCTTATATCTGGAAGTTTCCCCGACAACAATGTTCATCTGATCCATGATCTCAAATGGATCTCGGGTTCCATATTTCTTGATTAATTTCTTTGTTTCTGTATATATGTAAGTGTTTCATTTTTTACATTAACGTGAAAAATATGGACGTGAAAAAATAAAATGCTATAATAAAAAGAATTGAGACAAAGCAGATGAAAATCTGTGACACAAAGCTAAAGGGCTTGTAAAACGAAAATATTGAAATGTGTTTTAATCGAAAGAATAAGGAATTTGACGTATGCAAAAAACAAAATGTTATCTGGCCGCATTGGTGTCTGGTGTACTTTTAGTAACTGGTATTTTGGCTGGATATGGACAATCTAAAAAAACGATCACCTTACCGTGTATCTGTGGGAAAATCGTTTAATGAAAAATATTGCTCCTTATATCCATGAGCAGTTTCCAGATCAGGATATTGAATTTATTATTGGAAATAATGACACTGATTTATATAGCTATTTTAAAGAGCATGGTGAGTTGCCGATTGCATCTGGTATGAAAATAATTGTCAAAAACGAAGAAAACGGATTCTCATTAAAGGATATAACAATAAATGATAAAAAAATAGACACAGAAAAAGAATATTCCATTCTTCTTACGGATACGACAAAATCTATTTTGAAAAAAATTAATCCAAAATGTGCTATTGAGCAAATAGGGGATACAACATTATCTAGTGCATGGATTGCGGCCATGTCAAATGGGCAGCAACCGTCAGCACCAGAAGACTATATAGAGGTTGAAAAATAAAGTGCAAATAGAACAAGAGATAATTAAGAGAAAAAAAATAATAATGCCATTGTTTGTCATAATTTTCATTCTTTCAAGTTTTGTTTTTGTAAAGTTTCTGTTGAATAGGATGAATACATATATTGAGGTAAATGGAGAAATCAGTATGGAAGCTGTTGTCGAACAGATTCAACAGACCTATGATATGCAAGTGAGTGGATACTATAGACAGTTACATTTTGTTGAGGGCTATCTGTGTAAAGAGAAGAAAATATCCCTTGAAACAGAAAATAACCGAATCTTTTTTAATGCATGGGAAAAAGAATCTGAGAGTACACTTTTATTTCTACAGGAAAATGGAAAAGCTATAACCTCAGATGGAACAAAACTGAAAGTTGATATGCCTAGTAAGCTTTTGCTGGATTTGAGAAACGGATCTAATATTGGAAAATTGGTCGCTTTGGAATTTGAACAAGTGAAAAAAGACGGTTATTTGGTAGCAATTCCATGTCAGGAATATATGATTAATGGGGAAACTTATACAGCGATTGGAACAGTGTATGATCATTCGAAATTAGACTCCATGTTAAATCTTGGAGGATATGATGGAAGTGCATATCTCTTCATGTTGGATGATGATGGAAATATTACTTATACGAACCAGAAGGATGACATTTTTTTTCGAAATTATTCATTACTGAAACATTTGAAAAGTGATCATGCTATAACAGAAAAAGAGTTTGATTCTCTGAATAAAAAGATTGCGGGGGGAAAAAAGGGAGTAGAACTTATGGGGAAAGATGAGCCTTATTATTTGGGATATTGTCCGATAGAAAGCAACAATACGATGTTGATTTGTATTGTAAAAAAAGCGACAGTAGATAATGTGTTGAAAGAATACCAGAAAACGATTGGGCTTACTACAATGCTCATGACAGGATTTATACTCTTGCTTTTTGCTGGATTATTCTACAGTATTTCCAGATTCAGTATTGCAAATCAAAAAGTTAAATTTGAAAAAAGAAACAATGAGCTTCAGGCAATGGCCATAAGCGAAATGGAAGAAGCTAATAAAAATCTGAAAAAGGCTAAGAACATTGCTATTGAGGCTCTACAAACCGCTGAAAATGCAAATAAGGCAAAAACAGATTTTTTATCCAATATGTCGCATGATATTCGCACACCTATGAACGCAATCATTGGTATTATATCATTAATCAGACATAATGCCGGCGACAAAGAAAAAGTTATAGAGTATGCAGATAAAATAGCTATTTCTTCTCAGCATCTATTAGGAATTATTAATGATGTTTTGGATATGAGCAAGATTGAAGCTGGAAAAACAGTTTTCAAATATTCTGATTTTTCTATTCTGGATGCTATAGAAGAACTCAATACAATATTTCATTCACAGGCAAACGAAAAAAATCAGAGTTTTATAATCACAAAAGAAAACCTTAAACATGAGTGGGTAAATGGCGACAAGGTTCATCTGATGCAGATTTTCAGTAATCTGTTGTCTAATGCAATAAAGTACACACAGGAAGGTGGAATAATCCAGTTTATAGCAGAAGAAAGTGAGACAAACTCTTCTACATATGGAAAATATCATTTTATAGTCAGTGACAATGGTATGGGAATGTCTGCTGATTTTAAAGGAACTATCTTTGACGCGTTTACTCGTGCAGAAAGTTCCGTAACAAACAAAATACAGGGAACTGGTCTGGGAATGGCAATCACTAAAAATCTGGTTGAATCGATGGGGGGAACGATTGAGGTTGAAAGCGAACCAAATCGCGGAAGTAGTTTTGAAGTAATCTTAAATCTAAAAATTGTGGAGAACAGAGTAGTTTCTTCGACAGAACAGATAGAAATGCATGAGACAGATAGTGATATTCTGGATGGAATGCGCATCCTTTGTGCAGAGGATAATGAGTTGAATGCAGAAATTTTAATGGAATTATTAAAGCTTGAAGGTGCAGAGTGTACTATTTGTGAAAATGGCAAAAGGATTTTGGAAGCATTTGAACAGTCCGTGCCCGGTGAGTATGATATGATCTTGATGGATGTACAAATGCCTGTTATGAATGGTTATGAGGCAACGGAGGCAATACGTAGAAGTTCACATGAACAGGCAAAGACGATCCCGATTATTGCCATGACTGCCAATGCATTTTCAGAGGATATGCAGCACTCTCTCGCTGCTGGAATGAATGCTCATATTTCAAAACCAGTTGATATGAAGTTGCTGAAGAAAACCATAAGAAATATAAAACTTGGGAGGGAGGAAGCCCAATTTATTGATCAATAATCACTAAAGAGAAATAAGAAGGACAAGAAACAAAAAATACTCATTGTAGATGATTCAAAATTTAACACTTTTGGATATCAATACTCTGTGCAGATAAAAGCGAAGGTGGAAAATGGTAGCCAGATGTATAGTCTGAAACTGCATACATTGTGGTCTCCTATGAAGAAAGACGGATATATAGGAATCATTGGATATTTTGATGCTGTAAATTAAATATGTAGATTATTAATCATAGAGTGTATGGATTCAATCAATTCCATATATGCATTTTATAGGTGAAAGAGATTATTATACAAACATACTTGAACGTTTTAAAAATTGTTTTCGATAAGTCGGATTGTAAATTTTTGTGTTAATAAATTATGTGGAAAAGATACTCCGAGAATGACGTTTGGTAAATTGGTTTAACATGGTGGGATAAAGTAAAATATAATAATACATCTTTTGTTTACGTTTGAATGTATTGACAACACCCTATAGTGGATATAAAAAGGCATGTAGTCTTATTTAGCATTATAAGGATAATGAAAAGTGTCAACACTGTTGACATAATTATGATGGATGAACTATCTTAGAATTGTTTCCGCATGTACTATAATTAAGATGTCTTTAAAGATGAAGTCACAAGGGGGTAGGTGCATCTAGTACCGTGTTAATGTGCGCCTGATACTTTGAACTTGCAGAAAATACTTGGTCACTCCAAAATTGACACTACCATGCAGTACGCAATGGTGAATCAGGGTAATGTAAAAATGTCAAATCAAAAGTATATGATTCAGAAAGGAATTCTATGACTGATTTTGATAAACAAATGGAAATGGTGTTATATCATTCAGATGAAGGTGATGTATCAGTTGATGCATATATAGCGGATGAAAGCATTTGGGTATCTCAGAAAGGTATGTCTGAGATATTTGGGGTGGATAAGTCCGGAATAAGCAGACATTTGAAAAAATATTTGAAACAGGTAAATTAGATGAAAAAGTGGTTGTTGCAAAAATTGCAACAACCACGAGGCATGGAGCAATAGAAGGAAAGCGGACGTTGGATTATAGTTGATGAGAATATGAAGAAAGATTACTAATGAGACCAAGTGGACAGAAAAACCGAAGTCCTAAACTACCTGAAACAATACCCCAAGATGGCGAAATGGATGAATATATGCATTTGCTGTGGCTCAATGGGTTATAACCCGGATATGCCAGACAAGATTACTTCGAGAGATGGCAATGGGGAATATAATACTGTATTTTCAAGAAACATAAAGAAGTATTTTTCTCCACTGAGAGTAAATGACATGGGGATGTGCGCCATTTGTCAGAAATATTGGAGAAATAAATAAGTATTTGCAAAAGGAGACCTCTTATTTGAAAAAGAAAAAGGATGAAATAACCATCCGTTCCAGTGCAGCAGAATATTTAACCTATGTTGCCTCTATCGGTGGTCAGCAGGACAGTATTGAGATGCGCTATGAGGATGAGAATATATGGCTGACACAGAAGATGATGGCCACATTGTATGATGTGGATGTTCGTACAATCAATGAGCATATTAAGAAGATTTATTCCGACTCAGAGCTTGAGGAAGATTCAACTATCCGGAATTTCCGGATAGTTCAAACGGAAGGTTCCCGTCAGGTGACTCGTGATACAAAGCATTATAATCTCCAAATGATTATTGCGGTCGGATTCAAGGTTAATAATGAGCGAGCGGTGCAGTTCCGCAAGTGGGCCAATGGTATCGTGAAAGACTACACTATTAAAGGCTGGGTCATGGATGACGAACGTCTGAAAAATGGTGGCTCTGTGCTTACAGTAGAATACTTTGACCGCCTGCTTGAGCAGATTCGTGAGATCCGTCTCTCTGAGCGGAGATTTTATCAGAAAATAACGGACATCTATGCTACAGCTCTTGATTATGACCGAACAGCAAAAACAACAAAGCAGTTCTTTGCAAAGGTTCAAAACAAGATGCATTATGCAGTTCACGGACATACAGCAGCAGAGTTGATTTATGAGCGGGCTGATGCAGATAAGCCACACATGGGATTAACTACTTGGGCAGCAGCGCCGGAAGGCAAGATTGTAAAAAGTGATGTGAGTGTTGCGAAGAATTATCTTTCAGAGAAGGAAATGCGTTCATTAGAGCGTATTGTATCTGCTTATCTGGATTTGGCAGAGGATCGGGCGGAACGTCATATTCCAATGACGATGGAGGATTGGGCAAAGCGTTTGGATTTATTCTTGATGGCCGACGACAGAGATGTTCTTCAGGATGCAGGCAAAATCACTGCTGAGATTGCCAAGGCAAAAGCTGAAACTGAATTTGAAAAATATCGTGTTATTCAGGATAGGCTGTTCATGTCTGATTTTGATAAGTACATGTTGGAATTGGAAGAGAATGCGAAGAAGTAGCATGAAACCAGTGATGATGTGGATGGGTTCGGATGAGTAACTTCCAGACACAAATCGGTAATTCATAGAGTGCTGTCTTTTCATGTGAAGACCGTCTGCTTGCTAAGCAAGAAACCTTGAGTTTATGCGGTATTTAGGTGGTTCTGACGGATAATGTGTACGCGAATAGTTGTACCTATTGTTGTGAAATGAGTTCGTAGTTGGAGAAAATAGAATTATATGAGAAAAAATGACAAATTTCCATTCGCTATGACAAAGAAATCATTGGTTGTGTATATTGTTTTTACAGTTCTTATGGGACTATTTCTGTTTTTTGTCATAGGAGATATGGCTGGAAAATGTGCGGCATGCATTGTTTGTCCGATGCTCATTGCATATTTGCTCTATGCGTATTGCAAGGAAAGTAAAGCAGATACGAAAGCTCGTGAGATGAAAGCACAATATATGAATGGCAGTTATTTTGAAAGCCCTGAGTGGCATGAGAAATATGTAGCCTATCTCAATGAGCACACATTTGAGAAACCTAAATATCAAAGCATGAAACTGGATTTATTAAAAAGATTTCAAAGACGTGAATATCTTGTCAAAATGATATTGTCATTATTCCTAATGTTTTGTACCTTGTGTCTTATTCCTTTAGGGCGTTATTATATGGCTATCATAGGATTTTGCCTATTCGGATTCTTTTTTTTGCTAGAGTTTTCACTGTATATAGGAATGCCGGTACGGAAGTGGTTGAAGGGCGATATTGATTATGAGGAGCTTGAAGCGTCATATTTAAAAAGTCAAATGCTTTTCTATAAAACAAATGCTTTAGCATTTGGAACTACACATTTACATGGATTTACAGAGAAAAAAATATATGCAATAGATTATCGGTTGGTGGAAGGAATATCAAGAAAAATAGTACGTCTTAAGAAGTATGAGGATGGAATTTATAATACGGAGGAGTATCAGCATTTTGCAGTTATTCATGTCAGACTGCCAAGAAGCGGAAACATTTACGATGTTGAGATCGAACTAAATGAGTTTCAGGTTCAAATGGCAATTGATAAGTTATCCACTTGCAAAATTGGTGAAGATTTGATAGGAAATCTTTCTGTAAACGAGCATAAAGAAAATGAATAAAAAAAGAAACGAGTGAGCCGCTTGAGTAAAAACTGTACGGTTGTAAAACTCATTTTCTAGATACATTTTATAACAGAATTAGATGATTTGTCAATCCGAGTATTTGAAAACTTGTCCGCCGGAATATCGGATGTTCCGCGCAAATGCACAGATGGAAGAGAAATCCGCAGACTACCAACAAAAGAAGATTTGGAATAATTAGGAACAAAGTTATGACGAAATATTATTTGACAAAAATTATTTATAATGGATTAACTTATTTTTTTATATGGTATAGCAACGATGAAGATGGTTTCTTGCTTTTTAATCAACGGCTGTTAGTTTTTTCTAGTGTCGAAGAAGCAAATATATTTGCGGATAAGGAACATATTATTTTTGAAAAAGGAATAACAGTCTTTTATCTATCTAAAATTACCGAGTTAATAGATAATGTAGAAATATCGCAAAATTGTCAAAGTTTAATAGATACATGGCATTTATTTAGTGATTTATCAAAATCACTAAATGAAGAATTTGTAGGAGATTATAATGATGAAGAAATTGTTGATATTTATAATAAGTTATTCTATGGAAGTAATTTGAAACTTCTAAAAAATGAAGAATATCATCCTAGTTTTAATGTTGATGAAAAAAATAAATGTTTGGAGATTTTTCAAAGTGGGTTATCAATACTAAACAAATATCTTAATTATGATTTTCGTAAATAAAGATATTATTTTGTTAAATAAAGAATATTGTGGTGACGTAGCTTTTGTCATGAAGAAGAGTCCCTCTGAAAATGAGAGATACGTTACAACCTGTACCTGTGGCACACCGAGACGCAAGCGGATGTATCAAGTGGAGAAAATCGCGCTTGTGGATTTATTTCCGTGGACGGAACACACAGAAATGGTCTGCTTACTGTCGCGTAAAGTCCTAGTTTAAGTGGACTAGAGGGCTTTTTTGAAGATTATGTAACTGTGTTTTTGGCAGGAAAAAATGTTTATAGAATAAAGAAATTAAAGAAGGGGCAAAAATTTGTAGATGCAGCGATTGTCTGTTGGAATAGTATCGGTGATATTTGGTTGTCTGCGAACAGATGGACTCTTTGTTGGAAATGAGTTTGTAGTTGGAGGAAATAGAATTATATGGGGAGAAATGACAAATTTCCGTTTGCCATGACCAAGAAATCATTGGTTGTGTATATTGCTTCTATAGTGCTTATAGGACCGCTCCTGTTTTTTGTCAGAGGAGATATGGCTGGAAAATATGCGGCATGTATTGCTTGTCCGATGATCATTGTATATTTAATCTATGCCTATTGCAAGGAAAGCAAAGCAGATATGAAAGCCCAGGAGACGAAAGTGCAATATATGGATGGCAGCTATTTTGAAAGCTCTGAGTGGCATGAGAAATATGTGATCTATCTCAATGAGCACCATTTTGAGAAACCTAAATATCAAAGCATGGAAATGGATTTATTAAAAAGATTTCAAAGACGGGAATATCTTGTCAAAATGATATTGCCATTGTTTCTAATGTTTTGTACCTTGTGCCTTATTCCTTTAGGGCGTTATTATATGGCTATTATAGGACTTTGCCTGTTCGGATTCCTGTTTTGGCTAGAGTTTTCACTGTATATAGGAATGCCGGTA
>NZ_QTXH01000015.1:48353-48556 GCF_003461545.1 Coprococcus sp. AF16-22 | reverse complement strand
TCTGTGTATGCCAGCATGGACTGGATAAATACTACGCATCTGGATATGTATGTTAAGGCGAAATGCAATGGCATACAAGTGTATGAGAATGAACAGCCGGGAGTTGACTATATCATCAAAAAGGGAGATGAAGCATCTCTTAGGGAACAGATTGCGTTTGCCATGACTGGCATAGAGCATTATATAATTCCGGCGTTTGACAA
>NZ_QTXH01000015.1:0-48343 GCF_003461545.1 Coprococcus sp. AF16-22 | reverse complement strand
AAGGTGGTGGATTTAAAGACATGCGTGGATTATTTAGAGTTATATGCTTTTAGTAATTTGTATATCAGCAGAAAAACTGAATGTAATGGGGATGTATTTATTTTGCCGGCAAAGTATCCGAATAAAGAA
This sequence comes from Coprococcus sp. AF16-22, assembly GCF_003461545.1. Lineage (NCBI taxonomy): Bacteria > Bacillati > Bacillota > Clostridia > Lachnospirales > Lachnospiraceae > Coprococcus > Coprococcus sp. AF16-22. The sequence continues at coordinate 48,214 of NZ_QTXH01000015.1, read as the reverse complement.
TCCTATAGAGTGAAAGTGCAAAATGATTTCCATGAGGAAAAAAGAATAGTGATGCAACGTGTTTCAGAAGGAAAAATGACAGAAGAAGAAGGTAAACAGGAACTGCTTTGGTATGAAAGGCGGTTTTGTGACAATATTGAAAGATATGGGAAATTTTTTGAAGATGAAGCAACCCAAAAAGAAGTTTCGCGGTTAAAGGCAGAGCGCGCAGAAAAAAATATAAATGCAATACGTGCGATGGGAATCGAAGTGTAAAAGACGGGGGGCAAAAAGAAGGGAGTAAGCATATGAAATTTTATTGCACGGGAAAAGGTCATCTGGTTTCTTGAAAACCGGATGACCTTTTTTGAAAAGCAGAAAGGCTTCTTGTCCTTTCATTAGTATATTCAATTTAAAGTCAACTATAATTATTTATCCTTGTTATCAGCGTCGATCACTGACTTGATCTGTTTCATAAGAGAGTCATAGTTGTCCTGATTGTCGATTCCTCCAAGCATAGGTTCTCCGACAATATTACCATTTCTATCGACTAGTATGGTTGTAGGAAATGCCATGATGTCGGAGGCATACTTGCCTATACTTGAATCAGAGTCAATGGAGATATTGCGGTATTTTGCACCCTGGCTGTCAAGAATGGCTGCGGCTTCCTTGATAGCATCTTCGTTTCCGTCAAATGTCTCTGTGTTGATACCTACTACCTCGCCTCCCATCGATTTGATGGCATCGTTTAATTCATTAAGCTTGGATAATTCTGCGACACAAGGCTTGCAGCCGGTAAACCAGAAATTAACGACGGTTACTGCATTATTGGAAAACAGGCTTTCGTCAACAGAATTACCATCCAAATCCTTGCCGGAGAAACTCTTGAAAGGTGTGATTTCTTCGGAACTGTCGTTCTGGTCGGTGCTTTCTGATCCTGCGTTTTTATTTTCGATTTCTGTTATCTGCTTTTCAATCTGTCTGATAGTTTCGATATCATCGTTAAGTGTTTTAAGTTCATCATCTGTAAAGGATTCCTTGTTTGATTCAACGGTGCCGGCCAGATAATCGGCATAATCTCCGTTTGGATCAGCGCTGCTTTTATTCATCATGCCAAATACCTTGTTCCATACTTCCTGGTGATCTGAAAAGATCTGGTTCTCCTGCTGATATAGATCATCCAGTTTCGTGTTGGAATTGTCCGCAGCTTCAGTGGTGGCTTCTGTCTGGGTTTTTTGTGAACTCTCAGTTGTGGCAGATTCTGATCCGTTACATGCCGTGAGAGATAATGCTGCACAGAGAGTGATAATAGATATTAATGTTCTTTTTGTCTTCATAAATAATTGCTCCTTTAAATAATATTAGTGTGGTTGATTGTTACATGTTGGTTTTGGAAGATTGCTTATGTCCTTTTTGGGAACATGGCTTTCCCATAAACTGATAGTGGATCGCATCTTTTGGACATGCCTTCATACATGCTCCGCATCGTATGCATTCCGGATGATTTGGTGTTTTGCATACATCTACATCCATTTTGCATGCCTTTGAACACTTACCGCATCCGACACATTTGCTGCTTTCAACCTTGATACTCATAAGGCTGACCTTGTTAAATAACGAGTAGATTGCGCCGAGAGGACAAATCCATTTACAGAAGGGTCTGTAGAACAGAATACTCAGAACGACAACTGTAATTAAAATAAGGCATTTAAAAGAAAACAGTTTTCCAAGTGCAGAGCGTATAGCCGCATTTCCAAGTGAAAGTGGTATAGCTCCCTCCAGAACACCTTGTGGACAAATATACTTACAGAAGAACGGGTCTCCCATTCCTATGGAGTTCGTTACAAGCATCGGCAGAAGTATAACGAAAACAATAAGGATTATATATTTCAGGTATCTTAGTGGTTTCAGCCTGGCTGTGGAAAACTTTTTTCCGGGAATTTTGTGAAGCAGATCCTGAAACCATCCAAATGGACACAAAAATCCACATATAAATCTTCCGAGGATCACACCGAGCAAAATGAAAAAACCAGTTATGTAGTAAGAAAATTTAAATTTGGATGATCCGACGACCGCCTGAAATGCACCAATGGGACACGCTCCTGTTGCAGCGGGACAGGAGTAACAGTTTAATCCCGGTACGCATACTGTTTTGGCTTTGCCCTGATAGATCTTGCCTTTAAATAAATTGGGGATGTGAATATTGGTAAGCAGCGTGGCAGCTGCCTGTATCCATCCGCGTATTCTGGCTGTTTTTTTTGACAGTGATTTATTCTTATCCAATTCCTACACACTCCAGACATAATTTTATTGCTTTGCTGAGCACGGCAGCCGCTTCACCTCTGACTGCACCATAGCTGATCATTGCTATACCCGTGATGAGTAAAATGATCTGAGATATTTTCCCGTACTTCAAGATATTGTAGCTCCTTTCATGATTGTGTTTGTTGACCAGCTGACTTTGGTATTATACAATAGCTGTTGTAAAATTTTTGTTAAGAAGGATTTTTGTTAAGAAACAGGTGACAGTTTTGAGATTATTGATAGTTGAAGATGAGAAACAGATATGTGATATGATTGCGAAAAGTCTGTATGATGTCGGGTATGAGGTGGATACCTGTTATGACGGAGAAGAGGCTCTTGAATGCATTCTGTCAGAGGAATATGATCTGATCGTTCTGGATCTGAATCTGCCAGGTGTGGATGGAATGGAGATTTTAAAGGAACTCAGACAGAAAAATGAAGAGACAAAGGTTATCATATTATCTGCAAGGGGACAGATCGCGGATAAGGTTGAAGGGCTGGATGCGGGTGCAAATGATTATATGGAAAAGCCATTTCATTTGCAGGAGCTTGAGGCACGTATCAGAAGCCTTACAAGAAGAAAATTTGTACAGAAGGATGTATGTCTGGAAAGCGGCGGGATAAAGTTTGATACGATAAAACGTGAGGCATACGCAAAAGGAGAGAAGGTTCCCCTTACAAGAAAAGAAAATGGAATCCTGGAATATCTGCTTCTTAATCTGGGCAGACCGGTAAGCCAGGAGGAATTGATGGAGCATGTCTGGGATGCTTCGGTTGACAGCTTCAGTGGAGCAATCAGAGTACATATGTCTTCGCTGAGAAGAAAGCTTAAGGCAGTGCTTGGATATGATCCGATTTTGAACAAGGTGGGAGAAGGCTATAAAATACGAGAGGAGTCCGACAGATGAAAAGAATGTCGCTGCAGTGGAGGCTTACCTGTATAATCACATTATATATTGCGCTTATATGTGGATGCCTTACTTTACTTGTCTATAAAAATGGCGTGTATTATATTGATTCTCTGCAAGAAACCGTTGATGCCCAGGGAGATGATAATGGGAGTGGTACTGATGAAATATATATCAGTATTCCGGAGGATAAGTGGGATGAATTTGCAAATGATTTTTCTGTTAAGGTGTACAATAATAAGGCAGATTACAAGAAAAACAGCCTGATAATTTCTGCCTTGCTGGCCCTGCTTGGCGGAGTAGCTACATATTTTATAAGTGGGCATGCACTAAAGCCGATCAGTGAGTTTTCTGATAAAATTGAAGAGGTACAGGCACAGAATCTGGCGGATTCACGAATAGAAGAAAACAATGTTAAAGAACTGAACCAGCTCAGCGTTTCATATAACAAGATGCTTGAACGCCTCTCGGATGCATTTGAGATACAGAGACAGTTTACTGCAAATGCAGCACATGAGCTCAGAACTCCACTGTCTTTAATGCAGATACAGCTTGATTCATATAATTCTTCCCGGCATCCGGGAGATGACGAAGTCACTCTGCAGACGATAAAGATGGTCACTGAACAGAATGAGAGACTCAGCAAAATGGTAAAGACACTTCTTGATATGAGTGAGCTTCAAACTGTGAGCCGGGATGATAAAATAATGGTCGACGCGCTTGTTGATGAGGTATTGGCGGATCTGGAACCTCTTGCACAGGAAAAGGATATAGAACTTATTGGAGAATGTACGGATGTAACGATGATAGGAAGTGACATCCTTATTTACAGGATGTTATACAATCTTGTTGAGAATGCTATAAAATATAACCGCACAGGAGGACGGGTTACAGTGACAGCGCGTCAGAAGGAAAAACACGTTTACCTGTCAGTAGAGGATACCGGAAATGGTATCCCGGAAGAACTGAAGGATCGCGTGTTTGAACCTTTCTTTCGCGTGGATAAATCCAGAAGCCGTGAGCTTGGCGGCGTAGGACTGGGACTTGCTCTTGTCCGCGAGATCGTGATAGTGCATGATGGCAATATTGCAGTTAAGTCTAATCCGTCTGGAGGAACGATTTTTGAAGTCGTTTTATAAAGTGAGCATTACAGCAGTTACATATAACAGACTTACCCACTTACTTTCCGGTAACAGCATATTGGCTGTCATACATAGCCTTAAGATTTTCGTTGGAATTGAATTTTTCTCCTATGCAGAATTCTTCAGACCATGTCATGTAGTATGCCCATGGAGTGTGTGACTTCTCCAGAAGATGTATATCCGGTATATATCCAACTTCGGTAAGGGCGGCAACCTTGTTCGGAGAGGTAGCTTCTACAAGCTTTGTATATTCTTCACTGTAATCGGTTGCTGTGTATTCCGGCAGATATATGTCCATGGAGACAATATCAACGAAGTCATCTCCAGGGTATACGCCTTTTGTAGGACAGTTCCATACCCATATAAGGTTGTTGATGTTCAGTACATTTGTATAGTAGTCGAACATGAGTCTGTAGAGCTTTGCCGCAACAGCAGGACCTTTGGCACCCCACCAGAACCAAGTGCCCTCGGACTCGTGGAAAGGTCTCCACAGAACCGGGATATCTTCAAGCTGGAATCTTCGGAGTTCCTTTGCGATGATGTCCATATCGTGGTAGAAAGCATCACGTTCTCTTGTTCCTGGAATGAGCACCTTTTCAGCGTCGAAGTCAGTGTGCTCTGTGTAGAAACTCTTGTCACGACCTCCAATCGGAGAGAACCAGTGAAATGTGAAAGTGACAATGCCATTTGTTTTCTTTGCCCATTCGAGAGCGGTGTCAAGGGTATCCTGATTTTCATATACCTCTGTGAGACATTCTGCGGATGCATCATTATAGTTTATGTTTGGCGAGTATCCAAGCAGCTCGAAACCTCTGAGTGCCGGACATTTGCCTGTCTGTTCGTATATATAGTCAATCTCCTCCATAGGATTGGTCTGTGTGTGCTGACCTGTTATTATCTTATTACCGGCAATCTCCGATAAATAATCCAGTAGATTCTGTGCTGAATGCGATATGTGCTTGTTTGCTGCTTTCTGCATCTTATTTTCTCCTTCATTAGTATGTGTTTGATATGCTTTTATCATATACAAATAAATGTAATAATTGTATTATATAAAGAGCAAAAAATTGTATAAACCTATCATGATACAACTTGGATCGTAGGGGGAGAGACTGCTATGGAAATGTTTGAGTACATTGATGAGATGAAACAGCCATATGATATATTTTACACAGATTGTGTGCATTCTGAATTGCACTGGCACTATTACAGTGAGGTACTTTATATAGTCAGCGGATCTATCCGGGTGATCTGCAATGATGGAGAGACGGTTCTCAGAAAAGGGGATATGTGCTATCTATATCCGCTGCAGCTTCACAGTATAAAGGCGGATAAGACCTGTACGGAGCCGGTGAAGTATGCGGTCATAAAGTTTAATATGTATACACTGGGCATTCCCCAGATTTATGTAAGGAAAATGTATGATTGTTTTGTATACAGGACGGAGACTACAGATTTCTGTATGGTTATAAGGTCTGAAAAACTAAAAGAAAGTATGGCAGATATTGTTCAGGATATATTTGAGGAGTATATGGAAAAACGGGAGATGTACATGCTTGCGGTTCAGTCTGGGATATATAAGCTGCTCATCATCATGTCAAGACAAATGAAAACAAATGGAGATTTTAAGCATAAGAGGTCGGATGGTTATGTGTATTTCAATCACATACTGGAATATATAGATGCGCATTCGTCAGAACAGATTGAGGTTAAATATCTGGCAGAAATGTGCAGTATGAGTTATTCACACTTTGCCAGATCATTTAAGGCTCGTTATGGAAGATCGTGTAAGGAATACATATTGTATATAAGGCTCAACAAGGCGCAGAACATGCTGCTGTATTCGGATTATTCCATGGAATATATCGCGCAGGAAAATGGTTTTTCGGACAGCAGTTATTTTATCCGTGTGTATAAAAAGTGGAGGGGAATCACTCCGAAACAGGAAAGGATGCAGAACAGACTTTAGTATCCCAATAGGGTGCAAATGAAACAGACTCACATGTGATCGAGACACAAGTGAGTCTGTTCATAAACCGATTATATTGTTGCCGTTGCGGACTTTGCACGGCTGATTTTATTTCCCCCGAATTTTCGTCTCAGCTGTTTCATAACCCACAGGTACGCAGGTATCAGGAAGAGATCAGCACATACCCATGCAAGCGGACTTCCTAGTGATACGCAGATGAAACCGAAATGAGGCACCAGCACGAAACCGGCAACAGAACGGGCAATCATCTCACATATGCCTGCAAGTATGGCGAAAGTCGAGTATCCAAGCCCCTGTATCATGAATCTTACGATATTCACAAGAGCCAGGAATATGTAGAATGCGGCGTTGATAACTACGAATTCATATATGTAGCCGATAAGCTCAATCTGTTCCTTCTTTACAAAGAGAAGTGCAAGCTGCTTTCCGAATACGATGGAGAAAGCCAGAGCCACGAGGGCATATATGATTCCCATCTTGATACAGGCTTTAAGTCCCTGATCAACACGGTCAAGACGTCTGGCACCAACATTCTGACCTCCGTATGTTGCCATGGTGGAGCCCATTGCATCGAAAGGACAGCACATGAACATGGAAATCTTGCTTCCTGCTGATACGGCTGCAACATATGTTGAACCCATATCATTGACTGCGGTCTGAAGAATGACACTGCCTATGGCGGTTATGCTGTACTGCAGGCCCATAGGCAGACCCATACCGCAGAGCTTAAGGCAGTGGCGCATGCTGAATGTCCAATCCTCTTTACTGAATTCAAGATACTTCAGTTTCTTTGTCATGTATATCGTACATATGATTCCTGACACTGCCTGTGAAGCTACTGTGGCAACTGCAGCTCCGGCGACGCCCATAGGAACAACAAGTATAAGATCAAGTATTATGTTGACAATTGATGAACCCACAAGGAATATGACAGGTGTGATACTGTCTCCGAGTGATCTCAGTATCCCGGCGGTCAGGTTGTAGAGGAAGGTTGCCGGAATGCCCAGGAATATTATAAATATGTATATATATGCATCATCGATGATATTCGAAGGTGTTCGGAGAGCCTTGAGTATCTGCATGGTAAAGATACTTACTGCTACTGTTATAACAGCAGCCAGTGCAACGGATGACCATATACTGTTGATTATATATGCCTTAAGAGCCTTGAAATCCTTCGCACCGTAAGCCTGTGCAACAGGGATTGCAAATCCGTTGCAGATTCCTATACAGAAACCGAGTATCATGAAGTTGATGCTTCCGGTGGAACCCACCGCCGCCAGCGCGTCAGTTCCAAGCTTCTGCCCGACTATGACAGAATCCACCATATTATAAAACTGCTGAAATATCAGACCAAAGAGAAGGGGCAGACCAAAGTTCAATATAAGCTTTGAAGGCTTTCCTTCAGTGAGGTCTTTTGTGCCACTGATGCGCGCGATAAAATTCTTCATGTGATTCACCTCTCAAAAATCTAGTTGTTTGTTTATAAATTGCTTGTTTTCACGATATCGTGTGTTTGCTAGTTAATCACCTTTTAATGATTTTATATATGGAAAAAAGGTGATTAAACGTGGTAAAATGTAAACACTTTTGTAATGGTGAAAACTTGATATATATTAGTCTCTGAACTAATATAAGTACAGTCGTAAAAGTGATGAAAAAAGAGAAAATAATTGTGCATAAAGCGCATGGATACGAACCGGGATGATATCAGTAGTGATCATGACCTGGCAGGGGATATGGAATGAGTAGAGATAGTGATAAAAAAAAGAACAATAAAAAACACAGAGAAGAGATTAGAAATATAAGCAGCATAGAGAATGGTACTTCGAGAGCCTACAGGCAGAAGGTGCTTGTCAGACAGGCTGGAAAGCTCGTGGACGAGCTGGAGCGCGCAAGGCGTGAAGAACAGGAGACTCAGGCAGATGGAATCATCAGACAGAAGGTAGTCAAGAGAAAGAGCACCAGGATAGCGTACAGGGTGGTTGGCATAATATTTGTACTGGCAGGTATAGCACTTGTGTGGTGGGCTATGGGAGGTCACTACAGAATGATAAAGGCTGCTATTGCGATTGCGGCCATGGCATATGGATTTTATGTGGTCAAGGCTTCATTTAGAAAGTCTGCATATGATATGACATATCTGTTTGGTCAGGATGTTGTAACGATCATTCAGAAGAGAGGCAGTAAGGTGATACCGTATGAGACTATTACAGGGTATATCATGATAGAGCCTGATCCTGAATTGAAGTATTATATAATTAAGTTTGACAGAGGCAGGGAGAGTTACATAGTTCCATTTGCCGGAGCAAAAGGCAAATGTGAGGCGGTATACGATATCCTGAGAGAGAAGGTAAGAACTGATGAAGAATAAAATACTTGAAAAGCTGCAGAACAGTGATGGATATGTGTCAGGACAGGAGCTCTGTGAGCTGTTGGGGGTATCCAGAACAGCGGTGTGGAAGAACATACAGGCACTCAAGAATGAAGGTTATGTGATCGAGGGCGTGAACAACAAGGGATACAGATTGGTGAGTGAGCCTGATGTAATGTCTGAGGAGAAGATCTCAAAGTATCTTGAGACCAGAACATTTGCCAGAAAGCTTTACTATTATGATGAGACGGATTCAACGAACACCCGTGCCAAGATAGTCGGGGAAACTGACTGTGTTCACGGAGCTCTGTTCGTGGCAAATGAACAGACTGCAGGAAAGGGACGAAGAGGCCACAGTTGGAATTCTGATAAGGGCACGACAATATCCATGTCGTATCTGCTCAAGCCGGACATAGATATTTCCTGTGTGTCAAGGATAACTCTGGTGTCGGCGGTGGCACTTGCCAGAGCGTTCAGCAAGGTGGATGGAGTAAAGCCTCAGATTAAATGGCCGAATGATGTGTTGTCTGATGGAAAAAAAATGGTCGGAATCCTCACAGAGATGAGTTCCGAGGGAACTGACATAAGCTATGTTGTTGTGGGAATAGGCATAAACGTGTATAACCGAAGCTTCCCTGAGGACATAGCAGACAAGGCCACATCAATACTGCTGGAAAATGGCAAGGGCTGTGACAGATCATGGTTCATTGCACAGGTGTCAAATGAATTTGAAAAGCTATATGACGAATTTATAAAGAATAAGGACCTGGGATTCCTTGTTGATGAGTACAACAGTTATCTTGTGAACAGGGATAAGCAGGTGTATGTAATAGAGGGGGATAAAAAGACAGAGTACACGGCGCTTGGACTTTCAAAGGATGGCGGACTTCTGGTGAGGGATGCCGATGGCGAGGTTCACGATATAATATCCGGGGAAGTATCCGTGAGAGGAATATATGGATATGTGTAAGGCTGAAAAAAATAGCTGATCAAGAATATGGTTATAGGGCTTAAGAAAATTAATAATTGGTATGTATAATTCAAAAAAACTAGAAATATAGCCCCTTATAGTTTATAATCGGCAGTGAGTATATAACAAAACTTAGAAAACACAAAGATGGAGGACATAAAACATGGAAAAGATTCAGATGACCACACCACTTGTAGAGATGGATGGAGATGAGATGACCAGAATTCTCTGGCAGTATATAAAGGATGAGCTTATTTATCCATTTATCGATCTCAAGTCAGAGTACTATGACCTTGGACTTGTACATAGAAATGAGACAGATGACAAGGTAACATTTGACTCAGCATACGCAACACAGAAGTATGGCGTAGCTGTAAAGTGTGCTACTATCACACCTAATGCGGCAAGAGTTAAGGAGTACAATCTCAAGGAGATGTGGAAGAGCCCTAACGGAACCATCAGAGCGATCCTTGATGGTACAGTGTTCAGAGCACCTATCGTAGTAAAGGGAATCGAGCCATGTGTTAAGAACTGGAAGAAGCCTATCACCATCGCAAGACATGCATATGGTGATGTATACAAGAGCGTAGAGATCGATGTTCCAGGTCCTGGAACTGCAGAGCTTGTATTCACAGGCGATGACGGACAGGTTATAAAGGAGACTATACATAAGTTTGATGGTCCTGGTGTTCTTCAGGGACAGCACAACGTGGACAAGTCTATTGAGAGCTTTGCAAGAAGCTGTTTCAAGTATGCGCTTGATACCAAGCAGACATTGTGGTTTGCCACAAAGGATACCATATCAAAGAAGTATGACCATACATTCAAGGATATCTTCCAGGAGATATTCGATGCAGAGTATAAGGAGCAGTTCGATGCAGCAGGTATTGAGTACTTCTACACACTTATAGATGATGCGGTTGCCCGTGTTATGAAGAGTGAAGGCGGTTACATCTGGGCATGTAAGAATTATGATGGAGATGTAATGAGTGATATGATCTCATCAGCATTTGGTTCACTTGCCATGATGACATCAGTTCTCGTATCCCCTGATGGAAAGTATGAGTACGAGGCAGCACACGGAACAGTTATGAGACATTACTACAAGCACCTTGCCGGTGAGGAGACATCAACCAACTCAGTTGCAACTATCTTCGCATGGTCAGGAGCACTCAGAAAGCGTGGAGAGCTTGATGGAATCCAGGCACTTCAGGATTTTGCAGACAAGCTCGAGGCTGCAACCATCAAGACTATAGAAGATGGCAAGATGACAAAGGATCTGGCTCTCATCACAACTCTCGAGAACCCAACAGTCCTCAACAGTGAGAACTTTATCAAGGCTATCAGAGAGACACTTGAGGGTATGCTCTAAGAATGAAATTGTGTAACGGGCTGATTACAGACGTTGCTTTTAACGGGATATCACCTTTATTCATACAAATGGATAAAGGTGATATTTTTATGCCATTGTGTAAAATGTGGCATTGGGTTAAAATAGCTTATATAGCATGCCTATAGCAGCATGCATATAGTAGTTTGTCTATCTGAGTGTAGCGTATAAGATAATGAGGAGTTGCATTTATGAGAATTGAGCATGTTGCGATGTATGTGAATGATCTTAAAGCTGCGAAGAATTTTTTTGAGAAATATCTGGGAGCATCAGCAAATGAGGGATATCATAATAAAACGACGGACTTCCGTTCATATTTTCTCACATTTGATGATGGCGCAAGGCTTGAGATAATGAACAGGCAGGGAATGGATGATCCTGAAAAGACACTTAACAGAACCGGATTGATACATATAGCATTCAGTGTGGGAAGCAAAGAAAAAGTTGATGAGCTTACCAGACAGCTTGCGGAGGATGGCTATGAGGTGACAAGTGGACCGCGGACGACAGGCGATGGATACTATGAGAGCTGTGTGGTCTGCATAGAGGATAATCAGATAGAGATAACGGTATAGGAATGACAGAATAGGAGGTAAAAGACAATGGATAATCAGGTATTAGAGGTAATAAAAAAGAGAAGCTCAGCGAGAGCATACAGTGATGAAGAGGTTATGAAGGAGCAGCTTGAGAAGGTCATCGAGGCTGGGCTTCAGGGACCTACAGGTATGAATAAGAAAGAGATACATTTTACAGTTGTTAAGGGTGATGCTCCAATTCTGGAAGAGCTTGATGCAGAGAAGCGTGCACTTCGCGGACAGGATAAGCAGCCTCACAATTTCTATTATGAGGCTCCGGTGCTCATATTCTTAAGCGCTGAGGATGACTTCAAGTGGAGCAAGGTGGATTCAGGAATTGCAGTTCAGAATATGGCTATAGCGGCAGAGAGCATGGGGCTCGGAAATCTGATAATCGGTTGCGTGTATGATGCACTTCACGGGGAGAAGAAAGCATATTTTGACAAGGCACTTGCAATACCGAAGGGATATTCATTCCAGATAGCTCTTGCCGTTGGACACAAGACTGACAACAAGACACCACATGATTACGATGCTTCTGTGCAGGTAAGTTATCTGTAGTATATACGGGGAGGATATTGTATATTGGAAAACTTGTGATGGGGTATTGGGACTGCCCTTATTGTAGTACGAAACATATAGAGGGAATGAGGCGCGAGTGCCCTTCCTGCGGAAAGCCGAGAGGACAGGAAGTTAAGTTCTATATGGATGGAGTGAGGTATCTGTCTGAGGAGGAGAGCCAGACAAAGGGAAAAGGTGCAGACTGGTTATGTGATCACTGTGGAAACTATAATTCTGCTCTCAATACACGGTGTAGCAGCTGCGGTGCTGAACGAGGTGCGAAGGATAAGGGGTATTTTGACGTCAGGAAAGAGCAGGACGCAAGAAATGCCAGAAATGCATCAGGTACAGGAATGGCTGCCGGCGGACAAAAAGGCGGGCAGGGCAATCGGAAAAGAGGACATTCATTTGGTGCTCTGAAGATAGTACTGATCGGCATGCTTGTGATAGCGGCGATAATCGGACTTACAGCAATCATAACCATGCCAAAGAAGAGAACAGTCACAGTCAAGGATATGACATGGAAGACCAGTGTTGATGTGGAGAAATATATTCTGTGTGATGAAGATGACTGGGAACTCCCAGAGGGCGCTACGCTAAAGACCACGAAACAGGAGGTCCATCATACAGAACAGGAATATGTTGGTGAGCGTGAGGAGACCTATGATTCATATGAGGTGATAGGTTCCCATGTGGAGTACAGTTATGAGGACAATGGAGATGGAACCTTCTCTGAAGTTGCAAATAATGTGGATGATTACGGATATGTGACGAGAACGAGGTCTGTTCCTGTGTACAGGGATAAGCCGATATACAAGACGAAATATTATTATACAATATGGAGGTGGAAGTACAACAGGACGGAGACTGCGGAGGGCGGTGGAAAGACACCGGAATATCCAGAGCCTCAGCTCACAGACAAGGAGAGACTAGGGGAAAAAACAGTTGAATATGAAGTCACATGCGAAGTGAAGAATAAGGAAAAGACATATAAAGTTGAAAAGTCTATATATGACAAACTTGACATAGGTGAGACATATAAAGTCAAGGCTGACTCTGAGGAGATAGTGAGTATCATAGAGTAAAGACTTAAGAACATGGAGGCGGGCAAAAGTGACAAAGCAGTCAAAGCCTGGTAAGGATAAAAATTCAGATATTGAGAGATATCCGTATCTGGTGGCTGAGCTGCCAGGACAGATTGCGGGATATGCTTATGTGGGACCATTTCATGACAGACCGGCGTATGACTGGTTCGTGGAGACATCAATATATGTGGATAGGAATATAAGGCATATTGTTGATCCTGAGAGACCATTCTGACTTGCCTGGCTCATCCCCAGATGGATAAGACATAGTGAAAATTATGTCGAATCTGTTCGGGGATTTTTTTATTATAACGAATATGCGGGAAGTCTGTTGAATACTATGTATTTGAGACGAAATAGTTAAGGCGGACATTGAATGAGAGGTAACCATGATAATGGTATGTGCTTTCAGACTATGCAGCTCATAGCAGTTGCAGTGGCGATGGTTTTTGTGCTTTGCGTGACGGCGGGGACTATAGGAGTACTTGCAAAGGCAGACGATGGTAGTTATATGCTGCAAAGCAGCTCTGCAACGGAGCTAATGGGGGACTTTGGTGTGATATGTTTTGACACACTGTGTGCACAGACACATCTTCACAGTAACTTTATCACAAAGACACTCAGTGCAAATTCCAACTCGGGACTCAGAAATTCGTATGGAGTATATGAGGAATTCTACTTTGAAAATGCGGAACGGATGTGTGGCTGTGTGTCGGATGCAGGAACTGATATGCTATATACAGGATCGGAAGTCAGGAGAGCAGATGGCGGTGAAATATATATCCGTATGAATGATGGCTCCGAGACAAAGCTTGACAGTCCGGCAAATGTCAGAACCGATGCGGAGATTGCAGAGGATGGTGAATATTCTAAATATGCAGATATGGCTGATATACAGAGAAAGTTTATTGACTATAGTCAGAAACTTAGGACTTATGCAGACACAGAGGGTACTGTGGATGTTGATATAACAGGTGATATGAACGATAGAAGTGTGTCAGTAAATGGTAGCGGACTGCATGTGGTATCCATGGATTACAGTCAGCTCGCCGCGGGCACAAATCCGATATATTTTGAGTTCCCGGATTATGGTGATGATACGGTGCTGCTCATGAATATTGATCTGGCAGGTATCCAGGATGCTGTTCTGGGCGATCTGATACTTGGAAGCAAGAGCGATGCAAAGGCAAACGATAATGGTAATTTTTATAATGCCTACAACAGAATGTATTTTAACTTCTATGACAGCTCGGCAGCAGATGGACAATTTGGCGGAAGCATAACATTTGCGGGCAGGGGATTTGGAACAGTGATAGCACCGGAGGCAGCGGTAAATCTCGGACACAACTGGGATGGTTGTGTGGTGAGTGAAGTATTCTCAAACGGAGGAGAGTTCCACAGAGTACCGGGAAATGATTTCCTGGATGAAGAGCCAACGACAGAAGATACAACAACGGAGGATACAACGACAGAGGACACCACAACAGAGAACACCACGACAGAGGATACCACAACAGAGAACACCACAACAGAGAACACCACAACAGAAGATACCACAACGGAAGACACCACGACAGAGGACACGACAACAGAAGATACCACAACAGAAGATACCACAACAGAAGATACCACAACGGAAGACACGACAACAGAATCAACAACAGGAACAACAACAGAGGATACCTCAACAGAAACTACGACGGGTACAACTACAGAGTCGACCACGGAACGTACTACATGGAGTACAACAGGAACAACAAACACCATGACAACAACACGTAACACGCCTCCGGGCAGACATCCAGATACAGGTGATCGGCTGCCTGTAAAAGAAATGGCAGTTGTGGTTATTCTGGCTCTTATGGGAAGTGCAGGGATATTAATATATAAAAAAATAAGAAAGTAGACATATTCTATTGAAATAGGACATAGAGCTGGGCTACAGCACCGCCATGTATGCAGCGTTTTACATGGCGGTGTTTTGCGTAATACAGGTAAAAATGCCCATAGTCTTGCATAATATCCCAGGATGTGATATATTTTAGAGGAATTTTGTGGTACAAAATACCATGGCGGGAGAATGTGTTTACATTATTTGACACAGAATAATAAGAAGGCACATTCTTTATTTTTGCTCATTAAAGATAGGAGAACAAGAACATGACGATAACTGATGAAACAATTGATTATGTTGGAATCCTTGCAAAGCTTGAGCTCTCCCCGGAGGAGAAGGAGCAGGCAAAGAAGGATATGTCAGACATGCTTGATTATGTCAGCAAACTGAATGAACTTAATACAGACGGTGTGGAGGCTATGAGCCATACATTCCCATACAACAATGTGTTCCGTGAGGACGTTGTTGTAAATGGAGACGACAGAGAGAACATGCTGAAGAATGCGCCAGAGCAGAAGGATGGCTGCTACAAGGTGCCAAAGACATTTGACTAGGAGGTAGGCTGAAGTGAATTTAATGGGTATGACGGCTGTAGAGCTGGGAAAAGCTATTAAAGATGGACAGGTGAGCGTAGTTGAAGCGACACAGGCCTGTCTTGACAGCATCGAGGCGTGCGAGAAAGATTATAATAGTTTTGTCACGGTTGATCGTGAAGGAGCACTTGCCCAGGCGGAGGAAGTGCAGAAGAAGATAGATGCGGGAGAGCTCAATGGTCCTCTTGCAGGAGTGCCGATAGCAATAAAGGACAATATGTGCCAGGAGGGTGTGCAGACAAGCTGTTCATCCAAGATTCTGTCAAATTTTGTTCCAACATATACTGCTGAGGCCGTTGTGAAGCTCAAGGAAGCAGGAGCGGTTATAGTAGGACATACCAACATGGATGAGTTTGCCATGGGAAGTACAACCGAGACATCATATTTTGGTGAGACAAGAAATCCATGGGATACAAATAGAGTTCCAGGTGGTTCATCAGGTGGATCAGCGGCAGCAGTTGCCGGTGAGGAGGTGCCATGTGCCCTCGGTTCAGATACCGGTGGATCCATCAGACAGCCGGCTTCATTCTGCGGTGTTACCGGAATCAAGCCAACCTATGGAAGAGTGTCAAGATACGGACTTATAGCATACGGTTCATCACTTGACCAGATCGGACCACTTGCGAAGAATGTAGAGGACTGTGCGACGATCCTTGAGATCATATCACAGTATGACAAGAAGGATTCAACATCAGTTAACAGAGATGACAATGATTTTACAAGCGCACTTGTGGATGATGTGAAAGGCCTTAAGATCGGTCTTCCAAGAGACTATTTCACAGAGGGACTTGAGCCTGAGATAAAGGAAGCCGTGTATGGAGTAGCTGAGACTTTGAAGGCAAAGGGAGCTATTGTTGAGGAGTTTGATCTTGGAATGGTTGAGTATGCTATTCCTGCTTACTATATCATTGCATCGGCGGAGGCAAGTTCTAACCTTGAGAGATTCGACGGTGTAAAATATGGTTACAGAACACCAGAGTACACAGATCTTCACAACATGTACAAGAAGAGCCGTTCAGAAGGATTTGGCCCTGAGGTCAAGAGAAGAATCATGCTCGGTTCATTTGTGCTGAGTTCAGGTTATTACGATGCATATTATGTAAAGGCCCTCAAGGCAAAGGCTCTCATCAAACAGGCGTATGACAAGGCGTTTGAGAAGTATGATATCATTCTCGGACCTGTTGCACCTACAACAGCACTGAAGATGGGAGAGTCACTCTCAGATCCTATCAAGATGTATCTGGGAGATGTGTACACAGTCCCTGTAAATCTTGCAGGACTTCCGGGAATATCACTTCCATGTGGAACTGATAAGGATGGAATGCCTATAGGTGTGCAGATGGTTGGAGATGCATTTAACGAGAAGACCATAATCAGAGCTGCATATGCATTTGAGCAGACTAGAGAGTACAAGAGACCTGCACAGGTTTCAGAAAGGGGGCTGTAAGAGATGGCAAAGACATATGAGACAGTCATCGGACTTGAGGTCCATGTAGAGCTTGCGACCAAGACAAAGATATTCTGCGGCTGCAGCACAGCATTTGGAGGAGCTCCTAATACACATACATGTCCTGTATGTACAGGAATGCCGGGCTCACTTCCGGTACTTAACAAAGAGGTTGTGAATAAAGCGATTGCGGTTGGTCTTGCAACAAACTGCACTATCACACAGAATTGCAAGTTTGACCGAAAGAACTATTTCTATCCGGACAACCCACAGAACTACCAGATATCACAGCTCTACTATCCAATATGCAGGGATGGTAAGGTTGAGATAGAGGTTGACGGAGTTAAGAAATATGTGAGGATCCATGAGATACATATGGAGGAGGATGCAGGTAAGCTTGTCCATGATCCATATACAGACAGCTCACTTGTGGATTTCAACCGTTCAGGTGTGCCTCTTATAGAGATAGTATCTGAGCCTGACATGAGATCTGCGGAGGATGTAATAGCATATCTTGAAAAGCTCAGGGAGACGATACAGTATCTCGGAGCTTCAGACTGTAAGCTGAATGAGGGATCCATGCGTGCTGATGTCAATCTTTCGATCAGAGAGGTTGGCTCAGAGGAGTTTGGCACACGTACAGAGACCAAGAACCTGAACTCATTCAAGGCCATTGCCAGAGCCATAGAGAATGAGAGAGAGAGACAGATCGATCTCATCGAGTCTGGTGAAAATGTTGTCCAGGAGACAAGAAGATGGGATGATACTAAGGAGTATTCATATCCTATGAGATCCAAGGAGGATGCACAGGATTACAGATATTTCCCTGATCCTGACCTTGTACCTATCCACATCAGCGATGAGTGGCTCCAGCAGGTAAGGGATGCACAGCCTGAGTTCAGAGACGAGAAGAAGATAAGATACAAAGAGGAATATGCGATTCCTGACTATGATATAGACATCATCACGGCCTCCAAGAAGCTGGCAGATCTGTTTGAGGACGCGATTGCACTGGGAGCACCTGCAAAGAAGGTTTCCAACTGGATCATGGGAGAGACCATGAGACTGATGAAGGAGAACAGTGTTGATGCGGAAGACCTGAAGTTTTCAGCGGAGAATCTTGCGAAGCTCATCAAGCTTGTTGATGACAGGGTTATCAATGGCGGTGTTGCAAAGGAAGTGTTCGAAAAGATATTTGCAGATAATATAGATCCTGAGAAGTATGTCAAGGATAACGGACTTGCAACTGTTCAGGATGACAATGCACTTAAGGAGGCATGTCAGGTAGCCATAGATAACAATCCAAAGGCTGTTGATGATTACAGAGGCGGCAAGGAGAAGGCTCTCGGAGCACTTGTCGGACAGGTTATGAAAGTTATGAAGGGTAAAGCAGATCCTGGATCTGTCAACAAGATGCTTAGGGAGATGCTATAAATATGGAAGAAAACAGAAGAGTTAGAAAGAGGGACAGATACAAACGTCTCATAACAGTGGGTGAGGCCTGTGTACTCATCGCTGTGGAGCTGGTGCTGTTTGGACTCATGTGGTACCGGGACTATGAGGTAACGCTTACGCTTCCGTTCTGGAGAAGAGGAAACTGGGCAGTTATCGGAATGTATGGAATAATCATCATACTTTTCACCAAGCTTTATGGTGGTTACAGAGTCGGATTCTTCAGACTGCTTGATATAGTTTACTCACAGCTGCTGGCTCTCGTGTGTGCCAATGTAGTTGGTTACCTGCAGCTCTGTATAATCTGTCGTGACTATGTAAATCCGGTACCATTGTTAAAGGTAACCGGGCTTGAAACGATAGTGATATTGATTTGGATATTTGCGTGTAGATTTTTGTATGCGAAGATGTATCCGCCAAGGCATCTGCTGCTGGTATATGGATATAAGACTCCGATAGAGTTCATAGACAAGATCAATGCCCGTAAGGACAAGTATGTAATAGAAGACAGAATACATGTCAGCGAGGGCGAGCAGGCGATCAAGGAGAAGATACTCCAGTACGATGGAGTAATCATTTGCGAGACCAAGGCTTATATAAGAAATGAGCTTGTGAAGTATTGTTTTGAACACTCCATCAGATCGTATGTTGTGCCAAAGCTTTCCGACATAATCATATTAGGAGCTGAGCCTATTCATTTGTTCGATACGCCTATCCTCTTATCACGAAATCAGGGACTTACCGGTGACGATATGATCATTAAGAGGATCATGGATGTTATATGTGGATTTATACTGCTTGTCATAGCTTCACCATTTATGCTCATATCAGCACTTGCGATATGGCTGTATGACAGAGGACCGGTATTCTACAAGCAGGACAGACTGACACTGAATGGCAAGGTGTTCAAGATCATCAAGTTCAGAAGTATGAAGATGGACTCCGAGGCAGGTGGAGCACAGCTTGCAAAGAAGGATGATGACAGAATAACCCCTGTGGGAAAATGGCTCAGAAAGCTGCATCTTGATGAACTGCCACAGCTTTTCAACGTACTCAAGGGTGATATGTCACTTGTCGGACCGAGACCTGAGAGACCGGAGATCGCCGAGCTTTATAAAAAGACATTCCCTGAGTTTGACTACAGACTCAAGATGAAGGCCGGACTTACGGGATATGCACAGGTTTACGGCAAATACAACACAACCCCTAGAGATAAGGTTAAGCTGGATCTTACCTATTATGAGCAGTATTCAATATGGCTTGATCTCAAGCTGATGCTCCTGACGGTAAAGATCATGTTCCAGAAGGAGACATCAGAGGGAATCGCATCAAATATGACCACGGCACTCAGGGATGGCGAGAAGGTACAGATACCTTCACCTGTAAATGTGAAGCCGGAAGGGCTTGATGAGTCTGAGGATGCATTCTATGACCTCGGAAAGACTGTGCAGAAAACAGATAAATAATAAGCGATATATATCGATGTAGGTGTGTGTGATGACTGGAGAAAAAGTATCGGTGATAATTCCGGCGTATAACAGCAGCAGAACCATTTATTCTGCGGTGGATTCAGTTATGAAGCAGGGGATTCCTGTGGAGGTCATAATAGTTGATGACTGTTCGACGGATGATCTGACAGGAGCACTTGATGGATACGCGGAAGATGACCGTGTGAATATCATCAGAAATGAAAAAAATATGGGAGTTGCAGCTTCGCGTAACCGCGGGGTTGCGGCTGCAACTTGCAGATACGTTGCATTTATAGATTCGGATGATCAGTGGCAGCCTGATAAACTGGCTAAACAGTTGAAGCTTATGGAGCAGACAGGTGCGGTTCTGTGTTCTACGGCCAGGGAGCTTGTGAACGAAGACGGATCCAGAACGGGAAAAGTGATCGGAGTTCCTGAAAAGGTCACCTATAAGATGCTACTCAGAGGAAATGTGATCAATTGTTCATCGGTTGTGATGGACAGACAGGTTGCACTCAGATATCCGATGGGCAACGACGATATCCATGAGGATTATATTTGCTGGTTGCAGATACTGAAGGAATACGGAAGCTCGGTTGCGATAAATGAGCCGTTGCTATTATACAGGCAGATGAGAAACAGTAAGTCTGGTTCAAAACTGTCGTCTGCAAAAAAGACATTTGCCGTATACAGAAAAGTTGGATATGGAGTTATAAGAAGCTGCTTTTACTTCATGTGTTATGCGGTAAATGGTGTTGTAAAATATCTGTTCTGATAGGAATAAATTATATGGCGGAGAAAAGAAATGACGGATGACAATAAGAAGAGAGGCCCGGGAAGGCCGACGGAAAAGAGAAAAGATACGATCCTGAGACTTAGGATAGATACAGATACTCATCGGAAGCTCAGTGAATGTGCGGCGGTGCGACAGGTATCTATGTCAGAGCTTGTCAGGGAAGCGATAGATGAGATATTCCGAAGAGAAAAAGAAAAACAGCAGAAGAATGAGGCAGAATAAAAATAACAGGTCGATGGCATATACCATCGACCTGTTATTTTGTTATATATTCATGGATTAAAGTGTGTAGCCGTTCTTTTTGAGGAGCTCTCTGGCTGAGTCTATAGAATCATTTCCTGTAGCATTCTTTATAGGAGCAAATTCCTTCTCTCTGTCGACCTCAAATGGAAGACATGTTCCCATATAAGCGATCATATCGAGAGCCAGTGTCTCAAATTTGTAGCCGTTTGGCTCTGATGGCTTGACGATCTCTCCATCCTCACCGACATAAGGGATAGCCTTCTTGACGATGTGGAGAGGCATACTTTCATTCATGATCTTCATCAGTCTGTCAACCGGGAAGATATAGTTTAATGTAACTCCATAGTTGTAAGCGTAATCGCCGTTGGCATCGCGCTCATCACGCATGGCATCTGTGAGTTCATAATACTCGACGATATATGGCTTTCCGTGGTTAGTACACAGGACGCCAACCTTCTCGTCAGGGTATGCTTTTTTGACAACCTTTCCGCCGGAGAGGAAGCCCTCTGTGAGAACTGCTCCGAGGAATACTGGGTCTGCAATTCTCTGAAGTACATTGTCAACTGAGAATACATTTATATACTTGATTCCGTATTTCGTGAGCTTGTCGAGGTGGCCGGCCTTGCAGAGGGATGAGAACCATCCACCGTTGCCGTTAGGAGACATGGCAACCTTTCCCTTCTCCTCGAGATATATCTTGCCGTTGAAGTCCACTGAAGGAACCATTTCCTGTTTAAAGAAATGAACATATTCAGGATTGTAACCGAAGTAGTCATGCTCTTTGAAGAATGATGTTGTGTCATCGTGGTTCTTCTCATTGGTCATGATGAAGAAATGGATCCAGGTATCTGCCATCTTCACAATATCGAGGGTGTGCTCGATGAGAAGCTGGAATATAAACATATCCTTGGTGACACCGACGTTGAAGGTTCCCTTAGGACCGGAGAATCCAAGACGGGTGCCCTGACCACCTGCCAGGAGGACCAGTGCCAGATCGCCAGCTTTGATGGCTTCAAGGCCTGCGTTCTTGTATATATCATATTTTTCTGCAATGCTGTCCATCTGGAGAGCTGCAACGGGAGCGATATCAGAATCACTTCCTGATGAATTGTGTCCGATCATATCGATAAGTGAGAAATCAATTTCACTGATCTGGTTCAGGAGTGTTGCCTGTTCAGCCTCGCTGAGAGTATCATAATACTTTAATAAGTGTAGCTGTCCTTTTTCTTCGAGAAGCTTGTAAGCGTTTTCGTAATTCATAAAAATCTCCTTAATAAATGTGTAGTTTGTATTTATTTTCTCTATCCGTGTATAATCCCTAAATTAATGATATTTCTTCTTGATCTCAATAGTGTCTGTGAATACCTTCCAAATGTCCTTGATCTTGATCCTTCTTCCATCTGCTGCATCGTCCCTGCTGTAATTCAGGACGATAGGAGCTTCGGATATCGAATATCCCTGTCTGTGTGCAGCCACAAGGATTTCAATATCAAAAGCATAGCCCGATATGGAAAGGTTCTCGGCAATCGGCTTTATGACTTCTGCTTTGAAAAGCTTTATACCGGTCTGGGTGTCATGGATACCAAGATGAAATAGCATTTTGAGCATAATATAATAGCTGTAGCTCATGACTCTTCTAATAGGAGGATAATCAAGCTTGGATTCAGGGTGAAGCTTTGATCCTATGACTATGTCAGAACCGGTGTCCCTCATCTGCTTCATAAATGGCTTGAGAAGAGATGGACTCAGTTCAAGGTCTGAATCAAGGAATGCTATATATTTGCCGGAAGCTTTGGCAATTCCGGTTGTGATAGCATGTCCCTTTCCCTGATTGACATCATATCCTGTATCTACAATATGAGAATCCATTTCGGCTGCCTCGGCAATAAGTTTGCCTGTGGAGTCCTTGCTGCCGTCATTCACAGCGATTATCTCATAATGATGAAGAAAACGGCTGAGTATTCGGCTAGTCTCAAGAAGATTATCTTTGATGTGCTGTTCTTCATTGTAGGCGGGCATAACCACCGACAAAGTAATATTGTTAGTATCCATTTCCTGCTCCTTAAAAAATAAGCATTGATATTTAGACATTATTAATACGAGTATACTTTTTTATACATCATGTGTCAAATAAAATAGTGTTAATATGAAGGTGTTTATACTAATTAAGATATAATACATGTTGTAAAAGGAAAAAATATAATGTATTATAAATCGAGGTAACGACATTTTTAGATATTTGAAAAAGGAGTTCCAATGGATAATAAGAAGAAAAATGGAATGAGATCCAGGTACGATGAGGACATGGATTGGCTGGATGACGATGATGATTATCTTGATGATGGTGGATTGATAGGATCATTGTTGTTCGGGGATAAAAAGAAGAAAGAAAAAAGGCGTGATCCTGAGCCGGAGAGAAAGGCTGATAAGAGACCGGAAAAGAAGCCGGAGAAGAAGACTCAGAAGAATATTTCCAGACCTGTGAAGCCGGAAGAGAATTATGACGAGTATTATCACGAGGACAGCAGGGCAAGAAGAGTGAAGAGTGAGGCCCGGGCAAAGCAGAGACAGACCGGACAGCCTGTAGCAGACAGAGCTGTGGACAGAGGTCCGGTGAAGAGGACACAGGGCACTGTACCGAGGACACAGAGCAATCAGAGTACCGTGCAGAGACCTTCAAAAGCTGCCCAGAGACCACGCAGGAGTATACAGAGCACAGGAAGCTCATCTGTGGACAATCTGCTCAGAGAAGTTGACAATATTGAGACAGATGTGCAGACAAGACATGAGGAGCTTAGACGTGAGGCGTGGGAACGCACCCAGAGAAATGTTGCAAAGGCAAAGGCTGAGGTTGAGAGGCTGGAGCTCGAGAGAGAGCAGAATGCCCGCGAAGAGGCAAGAAAGCTTAAGGTTCAGCAGGAGCTTGAGCGCCGCCAGCAGATGAAAGAAGCTGAGAAAAAGGAAGAGCCTGTTGAGGAAGATAACAAGATCACTGAGCCGCAGGAGAGTGATGCGGAAGTTGTAGAAACTGCCACACAGCCAGTAGAAGAGCATGAACAGAAGACTGAGCCGGCAGATATTCTGGAGAAGAATACGGAGCCTGTCCTTGACGATGAGGTCGAGGAAGCTGCAGAGGCAGAGCCTGTGGAAGAGGCTTCGACAGTATCATCCCGAAGAACAGATGACATGCTGGACATGGATGAGCTTGAGCGTATGGAGAAGGATATTGATGAGGATAAGCTCAGTTATTCGGAATCAGATACGGCTGATCTGGGACTTGGAGACATAGGCAAAGCATTGGGCTTCGATGAAGTGGAGCTTGAGGATGATGAGGAAGAGCCTGAGGAGGACGAGGAGTCAGACAGCGAAAAGTTCTTCAGGGCGAACCTTCTCGATGAGGCTGATCCAAAGGTTGTCAATCCGGAGAGAAAGAAGCTTAACATCAGTACAAGAGTGTGGGCGATAGCGTTCTTTGTCCTGCTTGCACTGTTTATACTCATATGTATAATATATGTCAAGAATTATGCCAGAATGAAGTACAATGAGATGGATATCAATGAGATAAGTGCAGATCAGATACTTGTCAATGACGGTGTCAAGGATGCGACCAAGGGATATCGTGCCATTGCACTCTACGGAGTGGATTCCAGAGATTCGAATATGAATTCAGGAACTAACAGTGACAGTATAATGATAGTGAGCATCAATGAGAGCACCAAGGAGATCAAGCTTGTATCTGTATACAGAGATACTCTGATGGAGATAGCAAGCGGTTCCATGGATACCACACAGAAGGTGAATTACGCATACCAGCTCGGCGGTGCGGTTACAGCTATCAACACACTGAATACCAATCTCGACCTGAATATCACAGATTATGTGGCAGTTGATTTCAGTGCAATGGCAAGTATAATCGATGCTGTTGGAGGCGTTGATGTCAAGGTCATTGATGAAGAGGTGAACAACTTCAATAAGAACCTTGCAGAGCAGATAAGCCTGTCAGGCAAATATTCATCAGGAATAACTGAGGCAGGAGAGTATACTCTTGACGGACAGCAGGCAGTTGCATATTCAAGAATACGATCCACTGGCCAGGGAGATATAACAAGAACCGAGAGACAGAGAATAGTCCTCATGAAGGTTATAGACAAGCTGCTTAGCGCAGACACAGGTTCACTTGATTCATTTGTTGATGTTTCATTTAAATGTATATCAACAAGTCTTAACAAGGACGATATACATGCTCTTGTCAAGAGTGTGGCTGGATATAAGGTTGTAGATACCGCAGGATTCCCATTTGCATATGAGGCAAAGGAACTCTCGGACAAGGGTAACTGCCTTGTGGCTGCTGATATGGCATCCAATGTGGAGGCATTACATGAATATCTGTATGGTGCTGACAAATACGTCATATCAGGCACAGTAAAGCAGATAAGCAGCAATATAGAGAGCATATCAGGTGTTAAGTCACAGAAGGTCAAGGTGACGACGGAGGCTCCGGGTGATGGAATATCAGATGGAAGCGACGAGGATGGAGATCTTAGGACGATAACAACTCCTCCAAAGGGAATGATCGTCGAGGAATAAAAAACTAAACATAATAATTAAGCAAGGAAGCTTCAGATATGGGGCTTCCTTTTTTATGCATCGGAGACATTGAGATATGAGACATCCGATGCTTAAAGAAAGGCTACAACATAAAGAATTGTATATACATTACAGAGCATTGTTTTTTAATCGAAAACTGTCAGATAATTTATTGAAAAAAGTTGTTTACAAACAGTGTAAATGGTAGTAATATATCAAAAACGATAAACGACTTGAGAAAAATACAAAAATAGCAATATTTACTTGAGAAACAAAAGCCAAAAGCAAAATATCGTTGTGAATGACAAAAACATGGAAAGGACGGAACAGGACATGATTGAGAATAAGAGAGCGGAGAATACCGGATTATACGACCCAAGCTTTGAGCACGATAACTGTGGTATCGGTGCCGTTGTCAATATCAAGGGTATAAAGACACATGACACAGTGAACAATGCACTCAAGATTGTTGAGAATCTTGAGCACAGAGCAGGAAAGGACGCAGAGGGCAAGACCGGAGACGGTGTAGGTATACTCCTTCAGATATCACATAAGTTCTTCACCAAGGCTTTAGCAGAGCTTGGATATGACCTTGGAAAGGAAGGCGATTATGGAATAGGAATGTTCTTCTTTCCACAGAAGGAGCTGGCGCGCAAGCAGGCTATGAAAATGTTTGAGGTCATAGTGGAGAAGGAAGGACTGGAGTTCATTTGCTGGAGAGAGGTTCCTACAACACCTGGAATCCTTGGCAAGAAGGCAATAGATGTCATGCCATGCATCATGCAGGCATTCATCAGAAGACCTGAGACAGTGAAGGCCGGTATGGACTTCGACAGAAAGCTCTACTTCGTCAGACGAATATTTGAGGAGAGCAATGATGACACGTATGTTCCATCACTTTCCAGCAAGACTATAGTATATAAAGGAATGTTCCTTGTCGGTGAACTCAGAAAGTTCTACAACGACCTTCAGGATCCAGACTATGAGTCAGCTATAGGACTTGTTCATTCAAGATTTTCAACGAATACAACACCATCATGGCTCAGAGCTCATCCATACAGATATCTGTGCCACAATGGTGAGATCAATACAATAAGAGGAAATGAAGACAAGATGATCGCCCGTGAGGAGACTATGGAGTCGACCATCATGCAGGATGAGATGTACAAGGTTATGCCTGTTCTTGATCCGGATGGATCGGATTCAGCAAGACTTGACAATTGTCTTGAGTTCCTCGTGCTCAACGGAATACCGCTTCCTATGGCTGTCATGATCACGATCCCTGAACCATGGGAGAACGACAGAGCCATGAGTCAGGAGAAGAAGGATTTCTACCAGTATTACGCAACCATGATGGAGCCTTGGGATGGCCCTGCTTCTATATTATTTACAGACGGTGAGCTCATGGGAGCAGTCCTTGACAGAAATGGACTTAGACCATCGAGATACTATATAACAGATGATGATTACCTTGTACTTTCGTCTGAGGTCGGAGTCCTGGACGTTGATCCATCCAAGATCGTAAAGAAAGACCGACTCAGACCTGGCAAGATGCTTCTTGTCGACACAGTGAATGGACGTCTTATATCTGATGAGGAGATCAAGGAGAAATACGCGCTGGCAAAGCCTTACGGAGAGTGGGTAGACAGCAATCTTGTACATCTCGCTGATCTGAAGATTCCAAATATCAGAGTTCAGGAGTATACAGACGAGGAGAGAGCAAGACTTCAGAAGGCATTTGGATATACCTACGAGGATTTCAAGAATACCATATATCCTATGGCAGAGAAAGGTGCAGAGGCAATCAGTGCCATGGGTACTGATACACCACTTGCAGTTCTCTCGAACAGCCACAAGCCACTGTTCAACTTCTTCAAGCAGTTATTTGCACAGGTTACAAACCCACCTATCGATGCGATCAGAGAGGAAGTTGTCACATCCACATCGGTATATCTCGGAAAGGATGGTAATATCCTCGAGGAGAAGCCGGAGAACTGTCATGTGCTGAAGATCAACCATCCAATACTGACAAATACGGATCTTTTGAAGATCAAGAATATGAATGTTCCTGGCCTTAAGGTTGCGACACTTCCTATTCTTTATTATAAGAACACATCCATGGAGAAGGCTCTCGACAGACTGTTTATCGAGGCCGACAAGCTCTACAGGGACGGTGTAAATATCCTCATCCTCTCAGACAGAGGTGTGGATGAGAACCATGTTGCAATACCATCACTCCTTGCAGTATCAGCCATGCAGAAGCACCTGGTAAGAACTAAGAAGAGAACTGCGGTTGCGATCATCCTTGAGAGTGCTGATCCAAGAAACGTTCACCACTTCGCAACACTTCTCGGATATGGTGCATGTGCAGTCAACCCTTATCTTGCAATAGAGACAATCAAGCAGATGGTAGATTCGCATCTGCTGAACAAGGATTTCAATGCGGCTGTCGATGATTACAACAGTGCAATATGCCACGGAATAGTAAAAATCGCATCCAAGATGGGTGTATCAACGATCCAGTCATACATGGGATCACAGATATTTGAGTGTATCGGTCTTTCAAAGGACGTTGTGGACAGATACTTTACAAATACAGTAAGCCGTGTTGGCGGTTCTGGTATAAAGGAGCTTGAGAAGACAGTTGATGATCTTCACTCATCAGCATTTGATCCGCTTGGACTTAACACGAACCTTGCCCTTACAAGCATCGGTGCACACAAGTTCAGAAGCGGCAAGGAGGAGCATCTGTACAATCCTGTCACGATACATCTTCTTCAGGAGGCAACAAGGCGCGGCGATTACAAGCTGTTCAAGCAGTACACAGCAGCGCTCCACGATGAGCAGAAGCCATTCCACCTTAGAGGTCTCATGGACTTCAAGTTTGCTGATAAGCCGGTTCCACTTGATGAGGTTGAACCAGCAAGTGAGATAGTCAAGAGATTCAAGACAGGTGCCATGAGCTACGGAAGTATATCACAGGAGGCACATGAGTGTATGGCCATCGCCATGAACGAGCTGGGCGGTAAGTCCAATTCAGGAGAGGGCGGTGAGTCGATAGAGAGACTTACGATCGGCAAGGATGGCAAGAATAGATGCTCAGCCATCAAGCAGGTAGCATCAGGAAGATTTGGCGTTACATCGAGATATCTTGTGAGTGCCAAGGAGATACAGATCAAGATGGCACAGGGAGCAAAGCCTGGAGAGGGCGGACATCTTCCTGGCGGAAAGGTATATCCATGGATCGCAAAGACAAGACTTTCAACACCGGGTGTAAGCCTTATCTCTCCACCACCACATCACGATATCTATTCGATAGAGGATCTTGCACAGCTCATCTACGACTGCAAGAATGCAAACCGTGATGCGAGAATATCAGTAAAGCTTGTGTCTGAGGCTGGTGTAGGTACAGTAGCGGCCGGTGTTGCAAAGGCCGGAGCACAGGTCATCCTGATCTCAGGTTATGATGGAGGAACAGGAGCAGCACCTAACAACTCCATCCATTATGCAGGCCTTCCTTGGGAGCTTGGACTTGCAGAGACACATCAGACACTTATCATGAACGACCTCAGAAATAAGGTTATACTTGAGGCAGACGGTAAGCTGATGACAGGCCGTGACGTTGCGATAGCTGCAATGCTCGGAGCTGAGGAATTTGGATTTGCAACAGCACCGCTTGTAACAATGGGTTGTGTCATGATGAGGGTATGTAACCTTGACACATGTCCTGTCGGAATAGCAACTCAGAACCCAGAACTCAGAAAGAGATTCAGAGGTAAGCCTGAGTACGTGAAGAACTTCATGCTGTTCATAGCAGAGGAGCTTCGAGAGTACATGAGCAAGCTCGGCGTTAGAACAGTCGATGAGCTGGTTGGACGTTCAGATCTCCTCATGAGCAGCGACAGAGCAGATGAGAGAAATGTCATCCTTGATAAGATAATTAACAATCCTTATATAGATATGCCACAGAACAAGGTAAAGTATCACGAGAAGAATGTCTATGACTTCCAGCTTGAGAAGACAGTAGATATGAGAATTCTCATGAAGAAGCTTGGACCTGCACTTGAGAAGGGACAGAAGAAGAGCGTTGAGCTTGATGTGGTCAACACAGACAGATCTGTTGGAACGATATTCGGTTCAGAGATCACAAAGAAGTACGGCGAGTCACTTGATGAGGACACATACATCGTCAAATGCAACGGCGCCGGCGGACAGAGCTTTGGAGCATTTATTCCAAAGGGACTTACACTTGAGCTGGTGGGCGACAGCAACGATTACTTCGGCAAGGGTCTGTCAGGTGGTAAGCTGATAGTTTATCCGCCTCGTTCAGTTAAGTACAAGCATGAGGATAACATCATCATAGGAAACGTTGCACTGTACGGTGCCACAAGTGGTAAGGCATTCATCAACGGTGTTGCCGGCGAGAGATTTGCAGTTCGTAACTCTGGTGCCACGGCGGTCGTTGAGGGTGTTGGCGATCACGGATGTGAGTACATGACAGGTGGTAAAGTAGTAGTTCTTGGAACAACAGGCAAGAACTTTGCAGCCGGAATGAGCGGTGGTATTGCATATGTACTTGATATGGGCAACGATCTGTACAAGAGACTTAACAAAGAGATGATATCCATAGAGGCTGTGACAGACAAGTACGAGGTGAGCGAGCTGAAGCATCTCATCATGGATCATGTAAATTATACAAATTCAGAGATAGGCAAGAGGATTCTTGAGAACTTTGAGGGATATCTTCCAAAGTTCAAGAAGATCATACCAAAGGATTACAAGAAGATGATGAATATGATAGTTGCATTTGAGGAGAAGGGCCTGAGCCGCGAGAAGGCAGCTATCGAAGCATTCTACAAGGTTAAGAACGGAGGTAAGTAGGAATGGGAAAACCAACTGGATTTTTAGAATATGAGAGAAAGACAAGCGCAGAGCTTGCTCCTAAGGACAGAATCAAGAATTTCAATGAATTCCACACTCCGCTTAGCCGTGATGAGCAGAGAAAGCAGGCTGCAAGATGTATGGACTGTGGCGTTCCATTCTGCCAGGCAGGTATGAACATATGCGGAATGACATCGGGCTGTCCGCTGAACAACCTGATCCCAGAGTGGAATGATATGCTCTATAACGACAATCTTGAGCAGGCATTTGCAAGACTCAGCAAGACCAACTGTTTCCCTGAGTTTACAAGCCGTGTGTGCCCGGCTCTCTGTGAGAAGGCATGTACCTGTAACTTAAACGGTGATCCAGTGTCGGTCCGCGAGAACGAGAGAGCCATCATAGAGTATGCATTTGCAAATGACCTTGTAAATGATAAACAGCCAAAGGTTCACTCAGGCAAGAAGGTGGCAGTCATAGGTTCAGGTCCTTCGGGACTGGCCGTGGCAGACCAGCTGATCGGCAGAGGCCACGACGTGACTGTGTATGAGAGAAGTGACAGACCGGGCGGACTTCTCATGTATGGTATCCCAAACATGAAGCTTGAGAAGCAGATCATAGACAGAAGAATAGATGTCATGAAGAAGAGAGGAATAAAGTTCGTACTGAACACAGAGGTTGCAACCGGAAAGGCATCTGCGAAGGCTGTGTGTCCGAAGGATGATCAGATGACAGGTTATCTTAAGAACAAGAACCTCAAGTATGTGAAGGCTGAGGATTTGCTCAAGGAATACGACGCAGTTGTGCTTGCCTGTGGTGCAGCCAATCCAAGAGATATAAAAGCACCTGGAAGGGATGCAAAGGGAATCTACTTCGCTGTTGATTTCCTCAAGACTACGACAATGAGCCTTGTAAATTCGGGCTTTGCTGACAAGCAGTTCGTGAACTGTAAAGGCAAGAATGTTCTCGTCATCGGTGGTGGTGATACAGGAAATGACTGTGTGGGAACAGCAGTCCGTGAGGGCGCTGTCAGCGTTACACAGCTTGAGATGATGCCAAAGGCACCTGATACAAGAACACCAGACAATCCATGGCCAGAATGGCCGAAGATCTGCAAGACAGACTACGGTCAGCAGGAGGCAATAGCAGTATACGGACATGATCCTAGAATATATGAGACTACAGTCAAGGAATTCGTTAAGGACAAGGACGGAAATGTCAAGGCAGCCAAGTGTGTGAAGCTCGATTGGAAGAAGAATTCTGAGACAGGAAGAATGACTATGACAGAGATAGAGGGAAGCGAGTATATCGTTGACTGTGATGTGGTACTCATCGCAGCCGGATTCCTCGGATGTCAGACATATGTGGCAGAGAGCTTTGGCGTGGAACTCAACGAGAGAACAAATGTCAAGACTCCATGTCCAAACTCATATACAACAAATGTTCCAAAGGTATTCGTAGCCGGAGATATGCACAGAGGCCAGTCACTGGTCGTATGGGCCATACGCGAAGGCCGCGAGGCCGCCATGGCAGTAGAAGAGCTGCTGCTCGGATACACTAATTTGCAGTAGGATATACAAAATAAAAAAAATATCCCTAACACCACAGATATTGAGGTGTTAGGGATATTTTATTCTTTAAAGCAGGTGGTTTACCGGCAGGTACATAGGAAGTCCATCCTTGTACTGAAGGGAAACCTCGCCGATTATAAGAGGTCTGAGATATGCTTCCATCTCAGGTGTGACGTCATTCTTCTCAGGTGTGATCCACTCAAGCGGAATTGTCTTAGCCTGGTTGGCGATGAGAGATACATTCTCAGGTTCAATGATCCACTGGTATGGATCGTTAGAAACTCGCTTGATCGTGGACATAACAGCAGTCATTCCCTCGGCGGCGTATTTTACAGCAGCCTGGCCAAGTGCAAATGACTCGTTGATATCTGTCCTTGAGGAAATATGCGCTGCACATCTCTGGAGAACATTGAGCTCGATGGAACGAACCTTTATATCCATTCTGTCCTTAACAAGACTCTCGAGAGCCTTGCCGGTTCCGCTGAGCTGGGCATGTCCGAACTTGTCTGCCACAGCAGAAGATGCGCTGATGTAGTTGCCATCCTTATCATGTATACCCTCAGATACGGCCACGATGACACATCTTGAAGTCTTTAATACATTTTTGATGTCATCTATAAACTGATCCTCATCGAAGTCTACCTCAGGAAGATATATGAGATGAGGAGCAGGACTGTAGTCATTTCTTGCCAGACAGGATGCAGCGGTGAGCCAGCCTGCATCACGGCCCATGATCTCCACGATGACAACACTTGGTATCTGGTAGATGTAAGTGTCGTGGGCAATCTCCAACATGGTGGATGCAACATACTTGGCTGCAGAGCCAAATCCCGGAGTGTGGTCGGTATGGCACAGGTCATTGTCAATGGTCTTAGGGATGCCGACGATCTTCACATCCGATCCGATCTTATTTGCATATTTGCTGAGTTTATCCACTGTATCCATAGAGTCGTTGCCGCCGATATAGAAGAATGCGGCAACCTGATATTCCTCAAATCTGTCAAATATTATCTCATAAGGTTTTGAGTCAACCTCAAAATCAGGAAGCTTGTATCTGCATGAGCCAAGGTACATTGCAGGGGAGAGCTCCAGAGTATTTACCAGAGGAAATTTTGAGAGGGCCATGAGGGACAGATCTATGAAATTATTGTCCAGCACTCCCTGGATCCCGTGAATTGCACCGTAAACTCTGGTGTATTTGTTGCTTTTCTTAACTCCGTCTATGACACCTGCCAGCGAAGCATTTATCGCTACGGTAGGACCTCCTGACTGAGCTACTATACAGTTATCTTTCATTTTGTAAATCTCCTTTGAAAGGTTTTATTTTATTCTGGACTGCGCAGGAGTATGGTTATCTTTTTGCGGCCATAAACCATAAGTGCGTCCTTGATTATATCTTTGTTGGCATCGGTTGTGTGTATCTCAACAGTGTCCAGAAGCTTTTCGACATATGAGCACCAGAGGTCATAGATGATCTTCTGGCTCTTCTCACTGACAGGCGGAAGTGCAGCCTTTGCCTTTTCCAGATCGCAGTCAGCATCTGTCATGTAAATGAATGAATCAGGTGTGAGTGCTTCCTCACCGTATGCTGCGACAAATATCTCTTCTGTCCTGACAAATCCACAGTCATACATCTCAACTATGAGATCGTGGATACATTCATCGATATTATCGAAATAGTGGTAGTAACGGAGCAGATGAGCCTGATTCTCGTCCTCGATGTCATCACGGTTTATCCAGTACCCCTTGCTCTGGCTCTGTTCCTCCCTGATAGCCTCTTCCTGCATGAGATCGAGATCTTTCAGTGCCTCCTCGCGCTTATCGGCAAGCTTTCTTCTGACATACACCACAGTGATGACTATGAGTGCAAGCAGAAATACTCCGAGCAATACGCCGAATAACATTTGTAAGCTGGTTTTATCCATTTGGTGAACACCTGCCTTTCATGTTTGGAAATAATTATAAATTCCCATAAGTATCTACATTCTAACACAGGTAAGATTGGTATTTCAAGAAGGCATATAATGTCAATTGTAGTGGTTAAAGTTCACGTGAAAAATTCTTGCAAGAGATGTAAAGGTAAGGTATAATGTGCTCATAGCTGAGATGTATTAAGTCTCTTGTGATTTTGAACCTACATTTGAATAAACGGGATTCCTATATCATTGTTATTGAAGTCAAGCCTCGTTATATAAGTTCTAGTGGAAGGCAGATATACAATTGCGGTTGCCCACCTAGCGCTGCTAGGACTCAAAAGCAAGGGCGCATTTCAGTTTATTACACAAGATGAAGAAGCAGCATATATATGCTGCTTTTTCTCTGTATGTGGATATATTTGCGGAGAAATGGAGACAGGGGAATGCGAATAGATCAGCGGAAGAAATGGTATCAGAAGATCAAATACAATAAGAATTTTAAGATAGTGAGTTTCATAACCATAATTCTGGTATGTTTTGTCGGATATATGATGATAACAGGTAAAAACAGAGTAGGCGAAGAGACTGATGATAACAACGATGGCAATTCAGTGGAGACCATAGTTATAGAAGCTCCGGATGATCCGGTGGGAGATCTGAAGCAATATGTTGAAGCCGACACGGACAGTACAGAGATCGCGGAGTATGACTACACAATTCAGGGAGCAGGAACTGTGGCTTCAAAGAAGAAAGAGGATAAAGGCAGCAGCTCGTCCGGCACCGACAGAACCAGCGGGGGCAGCGGCTATGGCGGATCGTCAGTAGTTATATCCGGTATGGAGAACAGTGTCAGAGTCATCCTGACAAATGGCGGAGATTATTATCAGAGCTATGTGGAATTTACCTGCAGTACAGGATTTAACGTGACGAGCGATGGCAAGAAGAAAACCTACAAGGCGGATGAATTTGTATCACTTGGCAGCGACAACAAGGCCTCATCCATCATAGTTGAGCCTGAGAGTTCGGATGGAATGATAACAGTATCGAGTCTCAGCAAATCAAGCGGCACCCCGAGGTATCACGGAGCCCTTGAGATAACAAAGGATTCGTCGGGATACATGATCATCAATCAGGTAGATATAGAACAGTATCTGTATGGGGTAGTGTCAAGTGAGGTTTCATCGAGCTACAGCCCGGAGGCACTCAAGGCTATGGCAATCTGTGCCAGAGGATTTACATATAGAAAGCTTGGAAGTAACTACAGGGGATACAATGCAGACCTTGATGACACAACATCGTGCCAGGTCTACAATAACTTCCCTGAGACGGGAAATTCCATAGATGCAGTCCAGTCCACATCCGGAATTGTACCTACATATAACGGAGAGATCATAAATGCTGTATATTTCTCAACATCGTGCGGAACGACTACCACGAGTGACCAGGTGTGGGGCGGAAGCATGCCATATACCTGTACACGTATTCAGAATACGGCGCTGGACATCCCATATTTCAGCGATGAAGCGGCATTCAGGGATTTCATGGATGGCAAGACGGACACAGATGTGGTTGAGAGAAATCTTCCTATGTACAGGTGGACGGTTACATACACAGAAGATGAGATGAGAAATGCGGTTGAGACCGGCCTTTCAAGATGCTCGGATGTGTCTGCGACATCGGTTGGCAAGATCAAGTCAATAATGGTGACGGGAAGAGATGACAGTGGACTTGTGAAGGAAGTTACGATAACAGGCGACAAGGGAAGCGTGGTAGTCAGCGGCCAGAGCAATATCCGAGTTCTGTTCGCCACGGATGGCAAGGCTATAACAGAGCAGGATGGATCAGAGCTCACGGGCTGGACAGGCGTTCCAAGTAATTTCTACTATGTAAAGAAGGATAATGACACAGGACTCTACACACTTAAGGGCGGCGGATACGGACATGGAGTCGGAATGAGTCAGAATGGTGCAAATGAACTGGCAAAGCTGGGATATACTGCAGCGCAGATAATAAGCCATTATTACAACGGAGCAGTTCTCAGTTCGGTTGAAAAGTAACGGAGAGAATCACTAATTATGAAGTTAAAGAAGCGCATAGTGCTCATATACCATAAAGTCAGATTGTTTATGGCAGAGATGAATAAGGATCAGGTGGCGGCATTTGCGGCACAGTCTGCTTTTTTCCTGCTGCTGTCACTGTTTCCACTGGCGATGACGTTGCTTACATTTGTCAAATATCTGCCATTCACAGAGACCCAGGTGTTGGAGATAATAAAGGAACTGTTCCCGGAGGAGATCAATTCCAATTTTGAATTCATGTTTGCAGAGATTTTCGACAGCAAGAGCTCACTGCTTGCCACCACAGCAACCATATTGCTCACAGTGTGGTCGGCGTCAAAGGGAACAATGGCTATAGGCCGCGGACTCACTTTCATGGCAGGCAAGGAGGACAGCGTCAATTATTTCCTCAGAAGAGCGATACACACTCTGTATACATTGATATTCTGTGTGATGCTGGTGGCGGTTATGGTCATATATATCCTCGGCGATGTAGTTGTGTCAAAAATGCTGGTGCGGCTGGATTCGGTGGAGAGATTCCAACTGGTGGATACCGTTGCGAATATCCTGTCGATCGTCAAGATAGCATTTGCCCCTACGGTTTTGTTTGGGGTTATGATCGTGGCATACTGGGCATTGCCGGTTGAGCGGGTGAGGATCAAGACCGCTGTGCCGGGAGCTGCATTTACGACCATACTCTGGATGCTTTTGTCATTTGGCGTATCGAGCTATATCAATATAGTGGGAATCAACACATATATGTATGGAAGCCTTGCAAGTGTGATATTGCTTGCGCTGTGGCTTTACATGTGTATGTACGTCATGCTGATAGGCGCGGAGATCAACAAATTCATGGATAATGGAATCCGGGGAATAAGAAGGCGTGCGCACAAGGCCGGGCGTAAGAAGAGACGACTTGAGAGGAAGAAAAAGCGTGCGGAGAAGAGGCGGATGCGAAAAAATCGACATTTAAAGATGGACGAAGAAGTTGATGTAGAAGTAGATAAATGAAATAAAAGCCTCCTATTCTGGTGGAGTGGCAATTGATATTTTGGTAACTAAGGGGGCAGTCACAGCAAGTCTAGCAACAGGGTATACATTGTCTACGCTTCTTTCAGATATAATAAGTAACTATGGAAGTACTGATATTAGGTCTGCTGCTATTGAAAACTGGGGGTATAGATTTAAATATGTAACAAATAGCAGTAAAGATGGATTTGATATTTATTTACTTACGTATAATAGTAAAGGAAGACTTGCAGATACAAAGAAAATAAAGAGTGAAAGATATAAAGCGATTTTGATATAAAAAGGAGAAAACATATGAGAGAAAAAAAAGCTATACTTCTGTTAGTACTTAGTGCATGTTTGTTTGCAATCGATTTTATCTTAAAAGGAGATTTGGGTAAGGTGATGTTTTATATAATCTTATTGATAGGCTGGATATTACTTTTGGCATCAATTGCTTTACAAATAAAAAAAAAGAAACGGGAAGATGATTAAATAGGAGTATGGTACTCGTAAGGTTTATTTTCACAATCAAGTTATATAATATTTCTGAAAATTGAATTGTTGTTGATCATGACAGTATGACAAAAAAGATGTTGACTAACACCCACATGTAGGTATATTATCTCTACAGGCAGTGACGATGCAAAAGATACGTATGTCACCATCAGAGAGACCGGGTCAGCGGCTGAAAGCCAGGTCAGGTAAGAGTGCGTATTTAATTTCACATCAGAGCCACCACGGCTGAAGGATTGAAGATATCTGTTTTATCAGATGACAGATGTTGGTCTGTGTAGGGTGTGGCGTGTGACGTGCGACAAACGTCTAATGAGAGTCAGACATGGACAAGATACATAGAGTGTCTGGAATCAGGGTGGTAACGCGGATATAATTCGTCCCTAGTATGTATAACATGCTAGGGACTTTTGCGTTTACAGGGTGACAAGCGGCTGCGATGCGCGAGCTTGCTCGCATGCATCAGCAGACATTTGTCACCCGCGCGCGACATGAAACACGGAGCCCGGGAGGGCGGAGTGTGAATGCCGTGTAGGGATTGAGAGAGCGCGCAGCGCGGAGCAATCCCGGTAAACGCCCAAAAGAGGAATGAGCGCATAGCCCGATAGGGCGGAGCGCGAATTACTGTAGGAATTGCGGAAGCCGTAGTCGAGCAATTCCGTGACTTATATATGGAAGTAATTAATATAGGATCCACATTGAAATCCCTATAAATAGAAAAAGGAGAAACACGATGAGAGACAAGTTGGAAGCCATCAAGGCAGAGGCTCTTGCCAAGATCGAGAGCGCAGAGGTTGTATCGACACTTAACGATGTGAAGGTGGCGATACTCGGTAAGAGGGGAGAACTCACACAGGTTCTCAAAAGCATGAAGGATGTAGCACCGGAGGACAGACCAAAGGTAGGTCAGATGGTAAATGAGGCACGTCAGGCCATCGAGACAGCCCTTGACGAGAAGACAAAGGCCATCAACAGAGCACTCCGTGCAGAGAAGATGAAGAGAGAGACAATAGATGTAACTCTTCCAGGAGTGAAGAAGCTTACAGGACACAGACATCCAAACCAGATAGCACTTGAAGATCTGGAGAGAGTATTCATCGGTATGGGTTACGAGATAGTTGAGGGACCAGAGGTAGAGTACGACAAGTACAACTTCGAGCTGCTGAACATCCCTGCAAATCACCCTGCAAAGGATGAGCAGGATACATTCTATGTTACAAAGGATATCCTCCTTCGTACACAGACATCACCTGTTCAGGCAAGAATCATGGAGAAGGGCAATCTTCCGATCAGAATCCTCTCACCTGGACGAGTATTCAGAGCTGATGAGGTAGATGCAACACATTCACCATCGTTCCATCAGGTAGAGGGACTTGTGATAGACAAGGGAATCACCATGGCTGACCTCAAGGGAACACTGGCGCAGTGGGCAAAGGAGTTCTTCGGTGAGAACACAAAGGTCAAGTTTAGACCTCACCACTTCCCATTCACAGAGCCATCAGCAGAGTGTGATATCACATGCTTCAAGTGCGGTGGCAAGGGATGCCGAGTATGTAAGGGCAGTGGCTGGATAGAGATCCTTGGCTGTGGTATGGTTCATCCAAAGGTTCTCCGCGACTGTGGAATAGATCCTGAGGTATATTCAGGATTTGCATTTGGAATCGGACTTGAGAGAGTAACACTTCTCAAGTATGAGATAGATGACATGAGACTTCTCTACGAGAACGACATGAGATTCTTAGACCAGTTTTAAGTATGTGTCAAGTTTTCTGTGAAAACTTGACATGCAGCTCCAGCCATTTGCCGAAGGCAAATTTTGCATGGCTGGAGTTCAATGATAAATAGGAGGACAAATAGATGAATACACCAATTTCATGGATAAAGGCATATGTTCCTGATCTGGACGTGACAGCTCAGGAGTTTGTAGACGCCATGACTCTCTCAGGATCACATGTAGAGGGTTACGAACAGAAGGATAAGAATCTTGACAAGATTGTTGTCGGCAAGATTCTCACTATGGAGAAGCATCCGGATGCGGACAAGCTTGTAGTATGTCAGGTAGATGTTGGACAGGCGGAGCCTCTTCAGATCGTGACCGGAGCAAAGAATGTAAAGGTCAATGATCTCATCCCACTTGTACTTGACGGTGGTAAGGTTGCGGCAGCACACGGCGACAACAATGAGTACCCTGACGGAATCAAGATCAAGAAGGGCAAGCTCAGAGGCGTTGAGTCAAATGGTATGATGTGCGGTATAGAGGAGCTTGGTTCATCAAGAGACTTCTATCCGGAAGCACCGGAGGATGGCGTGTATGTATTCCCGGTGGAGTCAGGTGTGAAGCCGGGCGATGACGCTGTGAAGGCACTTGGACTTGACGATGTTGTTGTCGAATACGAGATCACATCCAACAGAGTTGATTGTTTCTCAATGATCGGTATGGCAAGAGAGGCAGCAGCTACATTTGACAAGTCATTTTACCCACCAGTGGTAACAAAGACAGGAAATGACGAGGACGTCAATGACTATATATCAGTAGAGGTAAAGGATCCTGACCTCTGCCCTAGATACACAGCAAGGGTTGTCAAGAACCTGAAGATCGGACCTTCACCAAAGTGGATGCAGCAGAGACTTGC
Organism: Coprococcus sp. AF16-22; assembly: GCF_003461545.1. NCBI lineage: Bacteria > Bacillati > Bacillota > Clostridia > Lachnospirales > Lachnospiraceae > Coprococcus > Coprococcus sp. AF16-22. The sequence goes on along the minus strand of NZ_QTXH01000015.1, from coordinate 7,876 downwards.
TTCACAGGGAATCCGTTCGATCAACAACCTTGTCGATATAACAAACTACGTTATGGAAGAGTACGGACAGCCAATGCACGCATATGATCTCAGCACCATAGCCGGCAACAAGATCGTTGTTCGCCGTGCAAATGACGGAGATACATTTGTAACACTTGATGGACAGGAGAGAAAGCTCGACCATGACGTTCTGATGATCTGTGACGGTGAGAAGGAGATCGGTATCGCCGGAATCATGGGCGGCGAGAATTCCATGGTAACAGACAGTATCGATACACTGCTCTTTGAGGCAGCTTGCTTCGATGGAACAAATATCAGACTTTCATCGAGAAGAATTGGACTTGCAACTGATGCGGCAGCCAAGTTCACAAAGGGACTTGATCCAAATCTTGCAATGGAGGCAATAGACAGGGCATGTCAGCTCATCGAGGAGATGGGCGCAGGTGAGGTAGTCGGCGGAGCTGTTGACGTGTATCCAAATCCTGTACAGGACAAGAAGCTTCCATTTGAGCCTGACAAGATGAATGCGCTTCTCGGAACAGAGGTTGAGCCTGAGAAGATGCTGTACTACTTCGGCAGACTTGGTCTCACATACGATGCAGAGACAAACACTCTGGATGTGCCAAGCTTCAGACAGGATCTGAACTGCATGGCAGATCTGGCAGAGGAGGTTGCAAGATTCTACGGATACGACAACATTCCTGTATCACTTCCAAGAGGTGAGGCAACAGTTGGTAAGCTCCCATACGACCAGATGATCAATGCCATCGCAAGGGATGTCCTTGAGGCAAATGGTTTCTCGGGCGGTATGTGCTACTCATTCGAGAGCCCTAAGGTATTTGACAAGCTGCTCCTGCCTGCTGACAGCGAGTTCAGAAAGACAGTTACAATAGCAAATCCTCTCGGTGAGGACTTCAGTATCATGAGAACAGTATCACTGAACGGTGTTCTCACATCACTGGCAACAAATTATAATAGAAAGAACAAGATCGCAAGACTTTATGAGTTCGGAAATGTATACCTTCCAAAGTCACTTCCACTCACAGAGCTTCCAGAGGAGAGAATGAAGCTGACTATCGGTATGTATGGTCAGGGAGATTTCTTTGATCTCAAGGGAGTTCTCGAGGAGCTTACAGACAAGGTTGGACTTAAGGGTCAGGTGACATACGAGCCTGAGTCGGAGTACACATTCCTTCATCCGGGCCGTCAGGCAAAGCTCAAGAAGGGCAACCTGACAATTGGATTTATCGGACAGGTACATCCTGAGGTATGTGACAACTACAACCTTAAGGGGGAGGTATATGTTGCAGTTATAGATATGCCTACACTGGTTATGCTGTCAAGCTTCGACATCAAGTATGAAGGAATTGCAAAGTTCCCTGGAAGTACAAGAGATCTGAGTCTTGTTGTGGACAAGGAAATATTTGTCGGACAGATAGAGGAAGTCATAAAGAAATGTGGCGGCAAGCTGCTTGAGAGCTACAAGCTCTTCGATGTATACGAGGGTGAGCAGATCGCAAAGGGCAAGAAGTCAGTGGCTTACACAATGACATTCCGTGCTAAGGATAGAACACTTGAGACATCAGAGGTCGATGGAATCATTGCCAAGATCCTCAAGGAGCTCGGCAAGCTCGGAATCGAGATCAGAGCGTAATAGTTGATAACCACTGCCGGGAAGCCGCATGTGGTGTAGATCTGGTTTAGCATGATCGATATTATATATTTTAAATACCACCTGGTAACAGATCGTAAATGAGGTGTACCCCAGAAGGTCTGTTACCGGGTGGTATTTTTATGTTGAACGCTGAGAGGCGGGATGGTAAGGTATGTAAAAGGATTTTTACACTGTATCCGGGGCAAGGACAAAGCCTTTTGATGGAAAATATGTGATATGGGTGTTAGCATTTGCTCAGATAGAGAACTCAGAGTGATTGATAAAGGAGGTAAAAGAGGAAAAAACATGGAGATTGGAAATAAGATAAAGGAAGCGAGAAATGGAGCTGGGTTAACCCAGGATCAGGCTGCTGAGAAGATTATGGTTTCGAGGCAGACGATATCCAACTGGGAAAATGGAGTTTCCCATAGTTAAAGATACAACACCAAAGATAACGAATCCACGCTTATATGATACTGCATGAAAAAAGGTACTTGATAAAAGCAATGAAGCGCAATATCAAGTACCTTTTTGATTTGTTTTTTACATGGTTATTAAGAAAATTACTCTTATTCCGAGGTCCTCAATCGTTCCACCACAGTTCCCTTGTTAAAGAAGTGGAGAACGATCAGCGGAATAACCGCAGCCAGCAGCAGATAAAGCACACCAATGACCAGAACAGGAACCAATGTGATATTCATAGTGAAGAACCACATAGATGGCGAGTTCAAGACATTTTCCAGCACCGTCACAGTAAGCAGCAGCGCAACCACTCCACCAATGATGTCTGCACCAGCGGCATAGTAGACGCCTTCATAAACCATCAGCCTTTGAAGCTGGCGATTTGTCATACCGATACTCTGCATAGTCGCAAACTCATGGCGGCGGGTGATAATATTGGTGATAATCATATTTGTAAAGTTAATCAGTCCTACTAAAGCCATGATACAGCCAATCAGACTGCCTACAACCAGAACCATACTTGCAACAGAATTTAATTGTTCTTTCAGTAATTTTGTTGAGGTATAGGTAACAGAGGGGTTCTTTTCAACATAACTGCTCAAAAATTCCTCCATTTGCGGCTGTAAGGAATCATCCATATTAAATCCATAACTCAGCAGAGTTGGAGTCGTGTAAATCTGTTTGAACAGAGTGTCCGGCAAATACACAAAGGGCGCATCGCCACCAATATTCCTCATAGCCGTAGTTGTTGACGGCGTTTCGTCCTCAGTTCCAACGGTACAGGCTTTTGCAAGAATTCTGCAGGTTTTGACTAACTCGCCATCCCTGTAAAAAGAAATACTGTCGCCAATCTGTAACTGTTCTGTTAGGGGCGTACTTTTCGGACCACCACTCAGTCGGTCTAACCCTTCTCCAATAATGACATATTCTCCAGTTAGCATTTTTGGTTTCAGTACATTAGGATCTGTTTCTCCAGCATAAATCATCATATCCGCCCAAAAATGTTCGGAAGCGCCAAAAACATTTCCAAAGAAAAGATTTTCTGCATCCGGGGCAGTCTTCATATTATAATTTCCAAAGGCTTTGCGGAGGCTACCGTCCTGATCTTCATAGGTTGAGGTACACTCCAGTCCCTCAAAACCATAATCAACCAGCACGTTACTGTCATCTGCGGTATTGCGATAAAGATACCGTTCTTCTTCCAGACCGTCCTGCTCACGGATCATATCTACCACTTGCTGTGGAAGTGCATCTTCGTGATGTCTAAAGCCTTCCAAAGCATTGGCTGCAATCGAATTATAGACGGTAAAATCTGTTTTCGTTGTGCGGGTAATCCACTTTTCTTCATCAATGCTCTGTGTCACAATAATCATAGTGTTGAACAGAACGATACACAAAAGCATAGAAACAACGATGAATACACAGCGGCGTCTATTGCGTCCCAAGTTGGAAAATGCCATATGGGAGAGTTTTGCACCTCTGGTTCGTGTAACGGTTTTCTTTTTATAATCATCCTGCTCCGTATAGCGGATCGCCTCCATGGGAGATACTTTTGCGGCCTTTTTGGCTGGTTTGCGGGTACTGATAAATACCGTCAGAATCGTAAACAAGGCAGCTATAATAAATAACACGGGGGAGGTCGATGTCTGCAAACTTGTCGCAGAATACTCATAGCTAAAAAGTTCCATTACTACCGGAAGCAACGCCCGGCCTGCAAAGAACCCGGCAATTAAACCAATAGGCAGCCCAATCAGGGTCAGCCATACCGCCTGCCGATTGACGATGTTTTTAATTTGCCGCGTAGAAGCACCAATCATCCGCAGTAAGCCATATTGCCGAACATCCTGCATAACGGAAATATCAAAAATATTATAAATCAGCAAATAGCCGCACAATACAAACATCAGCACAAATACTACGGCAAATAAGATGGACTCCGGAGAAATCATGGCTTTCCCCATCTGGTTTTCAACAGAGAGGATAAAGTTATCAGCAGACATATCCTTTGGATTGCCGCCAATAGAGTAGACAAAGTTATCCATCTGCTCCTGAATGTTCGTCTTGTCTTTCAGCACAACGTCAGAAAAAGTAACCCCTGAGATTTCTCCATCCACTGCGCGGGTATTTTTCACTACATCTGGATTATCTTTTACAAACTGCTCTGAGAGAACCGCCACGCTGACCATATCGTTGCTTGCTTCCCACCAACCGGAAAGCACCATATCATAATGGTAGGTTTTTCCACGAATTTCAAATTCCAGAGGAACTTCTGCTCCAATCTCCGGTTCCACACCAAGGGCTTTCAAAGCCAGTTCGGTAGTAGCAATTTCATTTGCCTTTTCCGGTGCTGAACCATGCGTTGGCACACAGAATGTAAGTTCCTGCTGTATGCTATCAGCATAGTTTAATTCAACAGAATGACCCAGGGCATTGCTTGCATATCCAATCATCCGCCGATGACCTGCCTGCTCCACAAAATCACTGTTTTTCAGTTGCTCAAACTGTTCCTCGGTCATGTACCCAAAGGTTCCATCTGCCTTACTGCCTTTCTGCATCTGCATAGAGAGCTGCATGGAGGATACCATGTTAAATACCAGTGAAGTGATGGATGTAAACAAAAATGCTGTCAGAACGATCGCAAGAATCGCCGCCAGATTACGAACCTTATTTTTTTTGAAATATTGTTTAGACAGCCGCTTGATGGTTTTTGTGTTATTATTGCCAAATAGAATGTCATTCATAGTCCCGCCCCCTTTACTGCACGATCTTGCCATCCTCAATCCGAATGATACGGTCGGCAAGCTGGGCAATCTCATTATTATGAGTAATCATCACGATGGTTTGGTGGAATTTCTGACTTGTGGTTTTCAAAAGCCCCAGCACATCGGCGCTGGTCTTGCTGTCCAGGTTGCCGGTGGGTTCATCAGCCAAAACAATAGAGGGCTTTGACACCAAGGCGCGGGCAATGGCTACGCGCTGCTGCTGACCGCCGGAGAGGTTATTGGGCATATTGTTCAGCTTATCCTCCAGCCCCAGCATCTGAACAACTTCGTTCATAAACGTCTTGTCCACCTTGTTTCCGTCCAGCTCCACAGGCAGCACGATATTTTCATAGACATTCAGCACCGGAACCAGATTGTAGTTCTGGAAGATGAAGCCAATCTTTCTCCTACGGAAGATGGTAAGCTGCTCATCTTTCAATGTTGAGAGTTCACGTCCATCCACAATAACCTTGCCAGAGGTCGGCACATCCAATCCACCAATCATATTCAGCAGTGTAGATTTACCGCTGCCGGAGGTTCCTACGATGGCAACAAATTCGCCCTTTTCAATGGAGAGGGTCACACCATCCAAGGCTCTGGTAATGTTCGGTTTTGCGCCATAATATTTTTTTAGTTCAGTCGTTTGCAAAATGCTCATAAAGAACACCATCCTTTCTTTTTGATAAATCCATTATAACGACCAAACCTCACAGAAATGTCACAGCCGACATAATAAATCGCCCTGAAATGTCACAATCCTGTGATATTTCAAAAAACAGGTTATTCATGTGGAAGAAAAACGGAGAATGTTGAGCCTGTTCCTACTTGGGAAGTGACTTGTATATAACCGTTCTGCAAGCTAATAATTTCCCTTGCGAGATACAGCCCAATGCCGATTCCCTCTATATCGTGGACATCTTCTTCCCGATAAAAGCGCCTAAAAATTGCTCCCTGCTGGTTTTCGGGAATACCTTTGCCGGTATCGGTAATGCTGACTTTCAGGTGCATTTCCCAGCTTTCAACGCAAACACGGATAGAACCGTACTCCGGCGTGTACTTAACTGCATTATCCAATATGTTAAATAAGGCTTCTGCTGTCCATTTGCGGTCATGGGAAACAACCAATGTTTCCGGGCAGTTTACTTCAACTTGTATGTGCTTTCTTTCAGCGCTCATAAAAATACTGCCCAGCGCCATAGCAAGAGTATCATAGATGGGCTGCTGTTTCTTTTCAAGTGAGATAACGCCAGTTTCAAGTCGGGAAGTTTTTATCATAGCCTGCATTAAGAAATCCAGTTTATCAAGCTGTGTGCCACTGGCAAGTAGAAATTCCCGCTGTTTATCCTGTGGCACTTCTTGTTCTAATAAGGTGGCATTTATCATTTTTAAGTTTGATATTGGTGTCTTTACCTGATGAGAAATATCGGAAATCAATTCCTGTAAGTCAGCTCGTTCACTGGCAACGCTGTTTTTGCTTTCCTGCATAACCTCATAAAGGCGCACCAGCCGATGATTGATTTTATAAAACAGGTTTTCTTCTTCGGCAACCTGTGATATATCTATTTTTCCATTCATCATTTCGTCTAAGGTGCAGCAAAGCATTTCAGAAAACAAAGTCAGCTTTCGCCGTATCAGTATCACAAAAGCAGTAACACAAAGTAGAAAAAGCAGACAAAACGCCATGCTACAAAATACCACAGACATTTCTTTTGTCAGGATATATAGAACTGAAAACATGACCACGGATAAAAGTAAAATGGTAGTTGCCAGTATTATGCAGACTTTATTTAAGGAGAGTTTTTTTGAAATCATTTTTGCGCTCCTCCAATCCACATATAGCCCATACCATAAACGGTTTTGATGTAGGAATGCCGGTTCGTTTCAATTTTACTGCGGATGCGGCTGATCGTTGTGGTAAGTGCGTGTTCATCCACATAATTTTCATCTGCATCCCACAGCTTTTCAAGCAATACCTGACGTGTTAGGACAGTTTGTGAGTTTCTTGTTAGCACTTTTAATAAACGATATTCCAACGACGTAAGGGTAATCGGCTGTCCTGCGAGACACGCTGACAATTCGGAAAAATTGATATACAAATTCCCGTCATCGTAGAAATCGCCGCCGGATTGTGCTGAAATGCGGTTCAGTAAAGCAGATACTTTCTTTTGGAACACGCTGATAGGAAAGGGCTTTGTTACATAATCATCTGCGCCCAGTTCAAATCCTTTCAGCATATCGCTTTCCATATCATTTGCGGTTAGAAAAATCACGACGGTATCAGGACGGCGTTCTTTTACCTCACGGCATATATCAAACCCGTTCCCATCTGGCAGATTGACATCCAAAACGATTAAATCATAATCCTGTTTTTCAAGAAATCTTATGGCAACAGCCTTTGACATAGCCCCATCCACGGAATATCCGACAGCCGACAGATTATAGCTTAATGTCTTATTCAAAAGCTGGTCATCTTCAACAACCAGTATTCGCATAGTATCACATCCTTTTTCTTTTTATAGTATCAGCAAAATGTCACAGAAACCTAACAACGAGAAAAAAATTTAGTATTCAGTCAGTTCCACAATTACATTACTCTGCTGATACAGCCAGTCCGTAAATTCTTTCGGGCTGGCTGTTCCTGTTTTTACAGCCTTTTTTCTCTGCAAGGCTTCTTTCTTAAAGTCGGAAAAGGCAGCCTGTATTTTTTCCAGACGGTCAGCCGGAAAGCCTGCGGTATTTTTTACCCGGTTTATTTTGTTGCGCCAGTTCTGGCATTCATTTTTATAAAGCAGGTCATAGTTATTTTCTCTTGCCCTTTCGTCAAATTCCCGCTTGTTTTGAAGCGCCTGTGCTTTTCGGCACTTGTCGCTGCACAGCTCATACCGCTGGCTCTTTGCCAGAAAATATTTTCCACAGACCTTGCACCGCCGGAAGCAAAGCCCCCAGTCATTCAGCCTGTTCAGATAATAGGTAATCAACGGGTAGAGGGACGCATAGG
>NZ_QTXH01000014.1:36392-49587 GCF_003461545.1 Coprococcus sp. AF16-22 | reverse complement strand
TCTCATTATATTGAACATCAAATTCTTGATTTATTTCCGGCTTAATCAACCTGGACTTAATCATGCTTTATCTGCCTCCTGTATAACGGTATAATTATCTGCGATACATTCTGATCATCATTATCCTGTGGGATCATACCTATACCTGGTTTGTATATCTTATTTGCCTCTGTAAATGATAGATTAGTAAAATTAAAAAATGAAGTTTCGGCACAATTGCCACCCAGTTGTATTCCCATATGATATCCAGTCATAACATCATATACTTTTCGTCCACGACATTCTGACTGACTTGCTGTATCAATCAACCCTATAATGAATATGTTGTGCAGAGCGCCTTTCTCTACAACATTCTCTATAAATGGGACAATTCTTGTAATGCCTTCACTCGGCGAATACAATGTATTTAAAAACGCTTCCATATCTGCAATAAAAATGTATGTTTCCTTAAACCGGGTCATCTGGCTATATATTTCATTCTCATCATAGCCTTGTTCCTTTACCTGATTTTTAAACTTATTTCTCTCCACAAATTCTGGAACCAGCATTGTAAAGTAATCTGCCTGTGCTGCTTCGCTATCTATATACGTTGCTCCCAACAATTCCGAATCAGGCTTGAACTCATTGGAACCATGTTCTATAACAACTATATCTGCATTTCTCATCAGTGCTGCATTCATCAATAACCGCATAACATTTTTCTTACCAGTTCTTGCTCTGCCCGTAATTGTATAGCAGAATGTTCTCCTAAGGTCTATTCCATATCCCTCCGCACTTACACTGTCATATCCTATCGGCAGCATATATCCATTACACATCTGTGCAACATCATTACGCCTCTTGAATATCTCCCACGTAGGTTTTTCTGGAATTTCAGGAACACCTTCCGCTACCTCAGTAGCTCCTTCAGCCATAGATGCACACATATTGCGAAGTAACTCTATACGTTCCATATCATCGCACCTATCCGTAGCTATCGCTGTCTGGAATTCCATTACTTCTCCATCGACCTTTATGAGTCCTCTTCCCTTTAGATTTTCCGGTTCAAGCTCCACTCTTCCTGTTCTCAGAACCGATGAGTACATATACTTTTCATTCAGGCTCAATGCCACTGTTTCAGATATATTGTCTTCTATCCTTCCAGGTATTCCCGTATTACCAAATCCATTTGCAGTTACAATCGTATATATTCCATATGCAGTACCATCATGAACAATCTTCTGCATATTATCATCATATATTTCTGCTGTTTTTTCACGAAATCCAGCATAGTTATCTATTATGAACACTACTGCAGGCATATCGTTTTTGTTAACTTTTTTATAGGAGTTGAAGCTTATTCCACCAAGAATATTTTTTCTTGTAGATATAATCCTGTTTATTAAGAATATCAGTTTCCTAATTCTGTCATCATCATCCTCGCTAACAAAACCGCCAACCTGTGGAGCCTGTTCAAAACACCGCAAAGATTTATTGCTAAAGTCTGCTATGTATATATTTACTTCTGAAGCTTTATATCTGGTTATCAATGATGCAATAAGTGTCTGAACAAAGGTACTTTTACCACTTACATTCGTTCCACATACTGCAATATTTCCAGCATCCGCAATATCGATCCTATATGGTTTCTGACTTTGCCTTGATGGATCATCGTACATTCCTATAGTTGCCACCAATGAATATGCATCATCTGATTTATTTATCGGATATTCATCATCTATATCGTCTATAAATATAGGATTAGCTATTGGTGGTATCCACAAACTATAATCTCTGTTATATCCATTTTCTCTTGCTACCTTGGCCAAATACTCTTTAACCGCATCCAACTGCGTTACGCTGTTTGCCGGATTTGACACTTTGGCAATTTTCTTCTTTCTTATAATCTCCGAACCAGAAGCTGAAAGTATCGCAGTTCGTGTATCTTCACCAGAAACCGCATCTCCCCGATACTCAGCTCCACTCCAGCCAGACTGGAATAGCTCATACACTTCATCATTTCCAACCTGCAGATATCCCCTTCCTGCCTGAGTTATAAAAGCAGCATCCTCCTTGTGCAGCATCTCTTTACTGTCCTGCTTATCCTGCACTCTAAGACACAGCTTAAACTTGGAATTCGACCAGATATTTTCGTCGACTGTTCCTGCTGGTTTCTGCGTAGAAAGGATCAGATGAACACCAAGGCTTCGTCCAACCTGTGCAACACTTATAAGCTCCTTCATAAATTCCGGCTGTTCTCGCTTCAGCTCGGCAAACTCGTCCACTATTATAAACAGATGTGGTACCGGAAGTTCTACCTCACCGGCTTTTACAAGCTTGGTATAATTATTAATATTGTTCACTCCGGCCTCATTGAAGACTCTCTGTCTTCGCATATTCTCGCTCTTTATGGACACCATAGCTCTCTTTATCGCACTTCCTGACAGATTCGATATTGCTCCTATCATGTGTGGAAGACCATCAAACAGGTTTGCCATTCCTCCGCCCTTATAATCAATAATGAAAAAGCCTATATCATCAGGGCTGTAGTTTATCGCCATTGAGAGAATATATGTCTGCAGCGTCTCCGACTTTCCCGATCCTGTAGTTCCCGCAACAAGCCCATGGGGACCATGATATTTCTCATGTACATCAAGAATACAGTCCTTGCCACCAGCCGACTGACCTATGACAGCCCGCATACTGTTGTAATTTTTGTTTGTCTTCCATCTGTCGAGAACCCGCAATTCTTCCAGCCTTTGTATTCCCAGCATATCAAAAAATGTAAGGCTGTCGGGTATACCGCCAGCCTCCACATCTTCGTTCACCTTTATAACTGCTATTCTGTCGGCAAAAGCTGCCAGTTGACTTTCTGTCACCTTATCAAAATCTACATGGCTATACTCATCCGTCTTCATCCTATGGATTCCCGAAAACTGTTTGTCGATTATAAGCTCATAAGTAGTGTCATTCAACAACTGCGATTCCTTATCAGCCAAGGTTACCACTGTGAAAGAATATTTCTGTGCATCTGTTGTTATGTACTTATTTATCGCATGCCCTTCCAGCAGAGAAGTATCAGCAACAAACAACACAATGTGAGTAAACTGTCGCTTCTCTATAGTATAATCTTTCTGTTCCCGGTCTCTCAGAATATCAATAATTCTGAAAAACAGGTCGTCCACTGAGCTTCTATCTGACGCCATCAGTCTCTCACTATAATCATCGAGCCACACATGCGGCATAAACCTATAGTTCATCCATTCACTGCTATCAGTTTCAGAATCGAATGCAAATGCAAGTTTTACATCACGATAAGAATTATTCGCTGCTATCTGTGCAATCATGGTTCTTGCCACATCAAATGCTTTGCTCTTATCTCCCACTCCAACTATACCTATTATACCTGTAGCTCCGAGATCCACGCCCTGCGGAACATCCTTTATTCGTGAATATACAGCCTTTACTTTGCCCGGAATCTGTATCAATTCATCATCAGACTGTTCCATTCGTATCTTAGGAACAGTTATATACTCTGACACATCCAATGTTCCCAGGCCAACTCGCTCCACCAGATAATCCTTATGATTCCTGTTTCTATTCCACAATTCAGTTGACTGATCTGTATATTGCGTTATAACATCAGGAGATTTGTACATATCTCCGAGCATATTTTTTATAGTATTCTGATTAGAAGCTATCTGTTTTATCTGCCGCCTCAGATATCTGGCATACCCAGATCTCCTGTCAAGCTCCCCCTGTGCATTTCTCTTCTTATCATAATGCATATTGATGAAGGCCCATAACACTCCTATAACCGCAGATGCAGCAGCAGTGATAAGACCTGTATACATAAGCATTCCAGAATTGCTCCCTGATGATCTGTAGCTGTACATAGCAAGAACTCCTCCAAGCATCATAGGGATCATCATCGTAAATGTTGGTCCTATAACCATCAAGAGCGGTTTCTTTTCTATCTGCTGTTTTGCCGGTGGATTCTCAATTGTCACAGACTCTATAACCGGCTCCTTCGTATTTCTGGGGGATCTGTGAAAAAATCTGTCTTTTCCCTGAACATCCTCATACTTAAGCGCCTCTGAATCCAAGTATGGCAGATTGACAATAATACTGTCTTTTAAGTCGTTCTGTATAATCACACCGATAATCTGCACACAATATATTATCCTTAAAGCACCGAGTTCTATAATATCTCCACATTTGAGCTTGTATCCTGACTGTACCAGATTGCCATCCACGGTCAAGCTACGACTGCCAGTATCACATATAATCCATCCATTTCCATTTTCCACAAATTCGGTCTGAACACCAATCATTTCCGGGCTTCTCACCACAATCTCATTCTCGTCAAGACTTCCTATTCTTATACGATGGACACCCGATATCATATATTTATCCACAGGAGTCATAAATTCCATAAGATTTCCTCTTTCGACTATTTAATAACACACTTTACAGCACTTGTGCTGGCACCATTCTGCACGTTTCCGCCTGACTTATAGCAAGGAACAACCTTAATATAATATTTTCCAGCTTTCAGTCCGGTTATGGTTGTACTGGTACCCGTTATCTTACTCTTTGAATTATATAGTGACATCTGTCCACAATCTTCACTGTCCTTCTTGTAGCCATAATAATATATCCTATATTCGCTGGCATTATACTCCTTCTTACTATTAGACCACTGTATATATAACTGTCCTGATTTTTTAGATTCTGTATTCGCTATCTTAACTATGTTTGGCACCACTTTTATAGTTCTGGTGATAGACTTTGTACTATAGTGCGCAGCATCCGCTCCCTTTGGTGTAAAGGTAGCTGTAATCACTACACTGCCAAATGCTTTGTTATTCATAACCTGAACTCTTCCACCTGCCGCATTGATCGCAAGCAATTTAGGATTACTTGATTTGAAGCTAAATGTACCCTGACAATCACTAGGTGCAACACACTCAAAGCCATGTGTTCCATTTGCATTGTGCCATGTTGTTGATATAGGACTCTTGAACGAGATCACCGGTACCTTTTTTTCAATTCTAAAATTCTTTACAACTCTCTTTCCTGATACACAGTTGGAACCATTTGCCGTAACAGTAACTGTCGCTGTACCAGGCTCTTTATTATTTGCGTATTGTACTGTATAATCTGATGCCTTCAGCTTTGCACTTCCATACGCAACTGTAACTGCAGGCTTGAAATAACTTCCGCTATATGTATAAGAATTAGCAGCTAATGTCACTGTCGCTTTTGTTATATCCGCCTGAGAAATTGTAAATGTCTTACTTACTTTTCCAGTTAAATTCTTACAACCCTCTATGGCTGCCTCCGCTTTATTTCCGGCCGATACATTATTCTTTAAAGTAATCTTATAGTTATCAGTACCCATTACCGCACCATTCAGCTTCACTGTAACCTTTGGTAACTTTGCTGTTCCGTCATATACACAAGATGCCACATCTATCGATGCAGACTGCACATTTGCAGGCTTAATTGTAAATTCCTTCTGGATCTCTCCGCCATAATCTCCACATCCAGTCACCACAATCTTTGCTTGTGTTCCTGCATTAATATTGTCTTTATAGGTGACCTTATAGTCTGTACCCTGTTCAATAACTCTTCCCTCATACTTGACCTGTACTGTCGGAGCTATCACCTTGCCTGTATATACATATGGTTTATCATCTGAAATGATCACCTCAGCACTGTCCTCTGATAAATTCAAGGCTGAAGGCTTGTACACATTATTATCCTGTCCGCTTGGAGCAATATCAAAACGGTGAGCCCCCACGACTTCATTGCACTTTAGATATGAACCAGACTTAACCTCAAGAGTCATGATACTGCCTCCACATGAGATTATCTTGTCTATTTTGCATGGCTCACTGCCTATGGCCAGTTTTTCGCAGTAGAGTCTCATGGACTGTGCGGTAAGTCCACGTATCTTCAGCTCGTCTTTATCCTCACTGTAATCTATTTTTCCATACACATACGCATCCGCTGCTTCAGACTCGGTCATGGTTATCCATGCAAGCGCTCTTCCGTTTGGTGATGTACTTAATCTTACTCCAACTGGATAATTTGCTATGCAATAATAGGTTTTTACCGCATCAGTCGAATCCGACTCATCAGCGTGTGCCTGCACCATACCAAATGAACATATAGCCAAGACAATCATCACTGCCGCTATAAGTTTTTTTACTCTCGTCATCTGAAATGCCCCCTTTACTTCCTTATATCTCCTCTGCTATTTGTAACCTTCTGTGATTCAACGCCATTTTTCTTCACATAAATTACAGGATAGTATCTGCTATACTTTGATACATTCACAGTAATAACTACTTTCTTGCCTTTCTTTACAGTTTTTATATGTGGCTTACCATATAGTTTTTTCATCTTTGACGATTCATACACTTTTACGATAACCTTTGAATTCGGAGTAGGATTATTTACTGTTACTTTTAGTGTTTTGCTGTTATGGGCAATTGACACAGATGACATCACCGGTCTTACATAATATGTAATCTTTCTTACCTTCTGCTCATATACACCATTATCACCTGCTTTTATCGTAACTATAGCTTTACCAACACCCTTTATTGTTATCTTTCCATTATTCGCTACAGAAATAACCTTAGGATTGGATGAACTATATGTAAGTCTGACTCCACCCTTTGCTGAGGCTCCTATGCTTCTCTTCACGCCCTTCTTATAATTATACTGTGTCTTTTTACTCTTAACCTGTATGCTCTGAGGTTTTCTTACCTTCACAGTGATTGTTTTTGAGCATGGCTTATAATTTGACTTTGTCTTATTATTAGCGCATATTGTTATTTTGGCTGTACCCGTTTTTGTGACTGTTATGACTCCTCTGTCATTGACCTTGAGTACATTCTCGTTTGAACTTGTGTACCTTATCTTCTCATTTCCTGAAGTCGTAGCTGCCAGGGTCATAGATGCTGTTCCACGACTGTTCAGAAGAAGCGTATATGTACCTGCGGCCTGCTTACCATCCTTCTTAACAGAAAGCTTGCATGCTGCCTGAACTATTGAGAATTTCATTGTGAGTGTGCCGATATTCTCATTTTTTCCTGTAATCTTTATAACAGCGGTTCCGACATTTTTATTATTCGAGTATGTAACATCATATGCATCTGCATTTACTACAGAGCCATCATTATCCGTAACTTTAATTACCGGTTTTATAGGCTTTCCCGTATAAGAATAACTCTTAGCCGGAATACTTACATTCATACTGTTTTCATCAAACCTATAAGCCCTCCTGATAATCACATTCTCATCAGAATCCGGAGTATATATGTTGTTACCAGCCTCATATGTATACAGATATGTTCCGGTTGGATTTCCCTCCTTGAACAAGCCGGTTCCAAAATCCGCATCCGCCGGTCTTCTTAACAATCTAACATATTGAAGATTTTTGCACCCTATAAAACAGAAATCGCCCAGTTTTGTCAGTCTTTCCGAAAAATCCAGATGCTCTAACAATTCGCATCCCGCAAAGGCACAATTTCCAACACTTGATAAATTATCAGGAATATCTATGTTCTTTATTCTGTTACAGCCCTGAAAACAATAGTCTCCCAGATTCTTGGTATACTCTGATAATTTCAAATCGGTTATGCTATAGCACTCTCCAAATGCAAACTGACCAAGTTCGTATATCTGAGATCCAGACATGTCTACATTCTTCAAACTTGAACATCTGGCAAATGCATACGCCCCCACCGACAAAGTTCCTTTCGAAAATTCCACAGACTTTAAAGAAGTACATCCATAAAAAGCCCTTCGTCCTATAGTGAGAGGTTCGTCTCCCTCTATAACCACAGACTCCAGATTTGTACATCCTGAAAATGCATTGTTACCTATATGTGTAACTCCAGGCTTTACTACAACCTTTATAACATTGAAATTAGTCCACGGCTTCTTGTCCTCCAGTCCAAAGTCAATCATCGCCTTATTTGTGGAAACATCCAATGTCAGCACCCCACTGTCACCATTATATTCAGCCCTGATTCCAGCATCCTCCGACACTGCATTCGTCGAAGCATATGCCTGTACCATTTCTGGAACAAGGCTGACCATACACATAATCACTGCTCCTACAATTACTGTAATTATCCTTCTCTTTAACTCCTTTTTCATGATCAATCACCCCACTCTTCTTCTTCTGTTATAAACTCATCTTCATTTACGCTTGATGTTCCGCTGTCCGCCTGTTCATTTGTTCCCGAACCACCAGATGATCCCGATCCACCACCTGCTGAACCGGAGCTTGCAGCCACAGACGAGCTTGTCTTCTTGCCCTTACTCACTATCAGATACAACTGAGTATCTTCAGTCATCTCAGTTCCCGCCTTTACGCTTTGTCTGATGATCACATTCTCATCAACGGTATCAGAATTCTCCTGGAGGGTACTAAAGGTGATTCCAAGGGTTGAACACTGTATAGTTGCATCATTCAAGGTCATACCTACAAAGTCAGGAAGTTTTACTGTCTGCTCTCCCAGGCTTACTGTGACCTTTACAGAACTCCCCTTTTCTATGCTGGTTCCCTGTGTATCCTGCTGTTCAATTATCAAGCCAGCCGCAACATCCTTACTATATTCTTCAGTTTCTTCAAGCTCTATACCAGCCTCTGTAGCCATAGCTCTGGCATCATCCAGAATTTCACCAACAAATTCCGGCACAACTGTCATCTCCTTGCCTTTACTGACCGTTATTCCAACTGAAGCCTTACGTTTCACCTTCATTCCCTTGGCTATATCCTGTGAGATAACGCATCCTTCTTCTACCTCAGAACTGTATTCTTTTTTCTCCTCAAGCGTTACACCAGACTCTCTGGCAATTTGTTTTGCCTCCGCCGTTGTGTGCCCAACAAAATCAGGCACAACAGATTTCCTATTAACCATCATGATAATTAACACAACTGAAACCAATACGATTCCAGCTATTACACCTATGATGATCTTCATATTGGGTCCATGCTTGTCAGAATCACCAGCTTCAAGTGCTTTTAAAATGTCTTCAAGCTCATCTCTGCTATCTTTCGCAGCTTCTCCAACGCCCGCAGCTCCAACATCATCTTCCCGCGACACAACACCATCTCCTTTACATTATTGTCAAACAATAGTATTGCATCATCAATTATTTTTGTCAACAGTCATTTAGTTTTTCTCTATTTAATTATAAAAAAATACATTGTTTTCATAACAAATGTTGTTAAGTAAACAATGTATTTTTACAAATCATGCCTTTATAGTTTTACACTTCTGTTTGTTCTTGCACTAATTGCAAAACAAAATCCCCAAAATCTTCTGCTAACGTTTCAACTATCTCATATTCCTTACCATTATAAAATGCCATTATAACCCTAGGCTCTTTTTGCTCGTTTAAATATGAATAATCTAAATATGCCATATTCCCATCATCAAAATTATATATAGGTATCCACTCATTAGGTAAGTTATATTCTTTCCGGTCATTTAACGCATAAGCAACAGAATTCCCCTCCAATATTCCTGAATCATCATCTGGGTCAATTCCAAAAATTTCATTACCATAAAATGATAAATAGCCATATTTTTTATAAAATTCTATACTTTGATTTGAAAATTTTATATTAAGCATTTGCTCTGATTTTCTAATTTCTTCTTCGTTTTTCCCCCCCGCTGTAGTATAAAATTTACATTTAGGTGCTAACTCCATTGCTTTAATAAAATTTGTATAGCTCATATATACCTCCACTAATCTAAATTATTACTTCGCCATTTCCAATATTCT
This sequence comes from Coprococcus sp. AF16-22, assembly GCF_003461545.1. Classification (NCBI taxonomy): domain Bacteria; kingdom Bacillati; phylum Bacillota; class Clostridia; order Lachnospirales; family Lachnospiraceae; genus Coprococcus; species Coprococcus sp. AF16-22. The sequence goes on along the minus strand of NZ_QTXH01000014.1, from coordinate 39,792 downwards.
CTTCTCCACTTATTAAACTTACTTCTATTAATCTTAGATGGAGCTTGTCCTATATTAGTGTGCAGTTTGCTGTAATTCTGCTGATGCTCTGTAGCCGTTATTTCCATAACTGGTCCATTATCTGTTTGATCAATGTGATGTATATTAACAGATTTTCCATCTGTTCCAATAGGTGCCAGTCCTTGCTCCATTCTCTGTGTATTCGTTCGACCCTGTTTGTCTACAAAACCAGGATCAAATGTGTTTTTATCCATTGTAACAGTTTTTCCGTTTACATCAACAGTTTTTTTGCCATTCTTCCAATTAACATTACCTCCACCCCCTCCCTGTCCTTTGCCAGTAGATATAACACCATTTTCACTCTCCGCCTTTGACGACGACTTCCCACCTCCAACAGACTGCATAGCAAACGATGTTGCCGCACTTTTTACCCAAGTCTTAACTATATCTCCGCCAGTAAAGTCTTTATCATACTTGTTTGAGTGATACGCATATACCACAGTATCTACAGTTGCATCAGATACCATATTCATAGCTTTTACAGCCATGACTCTTCCTACTGTGAGTTCTGCCCCTGACATAATTGCAGATGTTCCAGCTCCTAATCCTCCACTGATTGCACCCAATATTGCTCCAGATTCAAAACCATTTGCAAATCCATCATAAAATGACTTGCCGGATTTCATTGAAGCTATTCCATTCATAACGCCTGACGTGGCAGCACCAATAATAGCAGATGTCGCTATAGACTGTGTTACTGTGGCGGCCGCCGCCCCTAGTACAGCAGGGCAGACTATCGCCACTGCAGCAGTAACCACAAGCACGCCTATGCCTATAGCCAGCTTTCCCTCACTGGTCTCATACCATGGAGTTTCAGCATATAGGTTGCATAGAGTCTGTCCAGATGCCTCGAATTTTTCATTACATTCTTTATATAGATCGTATGCCTCATCCAGAATCTTCTTCAGAGTTCCAAGCCGATCATATTCGTCTACCAGTTGAGCACGATATCTGTCCAGGGATGATACATCCAGGGATTCCGCCATCTTGCTTATGTATATTATATCTCTCTGTCGTCTGATATCATCAATATACTGTCCAAGTGTACCATATATCTTTGACAATCTGTAAGGTTCATCTTCAAGCCTGCCAAGGTCTACATACAAAAGCACTCCTCTATTTTCCATTATTTCCCTCATTCAGGTATTTGTCAACAAATTCAAACTCTTCCGGGTCCTGAAATCCAACAAAATATACCCGTTCTATCTGGTCATGATCAAACATATACGTCTGTTTTGTAGATATATTTCCCTCTGGATACAGGCATCCTATATAATCCCTTACGCTATCTGAATCCTCTGCCTTCTGCAATCTTCCATATATCATCAACCTTTTATTTGCGTTCTTTAATAACACAACCGAACCGATCGGCAGATATTTCTTAAATTCAATCATAATAACCTCCTCAATCTCAAAATGCCATCTCTGATGGCTATCAGAGATGGCACTTCTTTCCTACGAAATAATATTTGCTGCAAGCGATTCCGTTGCCGCTGCATTCTTTTTCTCTGTTGTCGTATATTCTTTAGCAAGTTCTGTAAGATTATTTACATGTTCATTAATCATTCGGCCCATGGTATCCATATCCGTCTGCAGTTTTCTAAATTTGTTTATATACGATGCAGACGCATCTCCTGTCCATGATGATGAAAGTCCAGTGACATCATTCATCATATCATCTGTCAACGATTTCGTCTGAGTCATAACTGATTTAAAATCAGCAGCCTTAGCCTCCAGTTCCGCCGGGGTGACTTTCAAATTCATATCTGACATATCTGTATTTTCCTCCCTTTAATACTTTCTCTGAGCCACTGTATTTGCATTTGTGGCTTCTGTAGTTTCATAATTAGCTATTATATTGTCCAGCGCTGAACAATACTGTTCTATCAGATTACTAAAATTTGTCATCTGTGAAACATCACTCTCAACTGCAGAGCTGAAAGCTTTTTTCGCGCTACCATCCCATGTACTGTTCAGAGCCTCCTTACTGTCTCTGAGCTTGGTTATCTGCTTCTTAAGAGACTGATTTTTCGAGCGAAGCTCTGTTGTTCTTTTCGTCATCTCTGACGATGTTACTGAAAATGCTCCCATACTTGATCCTTCCTTCTATTATTGATTTTGGTATATATTTGAAGCCTCCCGGCTCATACCCACGCCTAAATTTTCAAGTGCTGTACATGTATTGGATATGTCATTGTATACACTTTCGAGTTTTCCAATATATTTGTCACTTGCATCCCCTTTCCAGTTTTTTCTTATAGTCTCGACTTCACTTCCCAAATCAGATAAAACATACTGCTTTATACTTGCTTCTGAATTCAAGTAGCCATTTATAGCCGCTGCTATTTCTGAATATTCCAAATCACTAATCTTTTTTTCCATGTGCTTACATCCCTTCAGTGAATTATGTTATCTGGTAACGATGAGGTCATATCCCCATTCACAACTTCAGCAGTGATGTAGTTTCCTATAACTTCACCCAATGTATCACCATACGAATACATATCCTCCATAAATGCCTGCATAGTATCCATCTTCGATACAAGATCAGAATAAATATCTGCCCAGCCTTCACTCTCCCAATATTCCTGTATCTTGCCACAGGTTGATATGATCGTATCATACTGATTTCCCAGATCTGTTGCCCCCTTGATCAAGGTATCATGAAATGTTTCCAGTTTATTTATCGGTACTTTCACCGTCTCAACATACATACTTTCCCTCCGTTATTAAGCACCCTAGCCAATCAGAGCAATTACATTTTTTTCACAAGTCTCAAACGTATTGCATACATCAAGCAATGAGTCCACTTTCTTTTGAAGATCCTCATACATGGATTTAACTTTACTATCGCTGTTCTCAAATTTTGTATTAAATGAGTCTGCTGCAGGGCCTTTCCATTCTTTAATAAGATCTTGATAATCATTCTGGATGTTTCGTCTGTCAATTGTGCTTTGATCCAGACAGTCCTGTATAATCACAAGATCTGTGTGCAACTTCCTTGTATCGACATTTATCTTATCCGACATAATCTTTCTCCATTCAATTATTTTGTATTTTTAGTATTACATCTTTTAAACCGTTTTGTCAACAATGGTTTTGTTTTTCTAAATTTATTTGTTTATATTTTTGTAACTAACAGCCACATTTTGACAAAATTTGTTTATTTATGTCAAAAGCATTATTGATTATTATTTCCAGCCATAAACTGGACTTCTCGGGTATTTCCAGCAGTTTTCAATTTTACCATATTGGTCTCGTATAGTTTAATGGCATCTGAGTTAACTTTCTTTATTTTCATAAAAAACACGCACCTTTCACAACAAATTTTTTTGTTATG
>NZ_QTXH01000014.1:0-36382 GCF_003461545.1 Coprococcus sp. AF16-22 | reverse complement strand
GTTTTTCTAAATTTATTTGTTTATATTTTTGTAACTAACAGCAACATTTTGACAAAATTTGTTTATTAATGTCAAAAGCATTATTGATTTTCTGATATTTTAGTATAAAATAATATTAGTTCATATTGAAATTGTATTAAAAGGAGAATGAAAATGAACACCAACTCAGCCAACTCAGCATATGAAAAAAGCGAAAAAACTGTAGATAAGTATATTAAAGCTATTAAAAAAGAGTTTCCAATATACAGAAAGGGGGAAAAGAGATATTTAAAGATGCTGCGTAGTTCTATGTATGATTACGCAGTAAGTTTTGAAGGCGAGTTGATCACAGTATCACATCTGTCTAAAAAGTTTGGAAGTCCCAAGGATTGTGCCAATACATATATTGAATATTTAGGCACAGATACTATATGCCACAACATGAACGGAAAGAAATATGGAAAATATATTTTCATTACCGCGCTTTCTGTTATACTGGGTTTTGCAATATGTATATCAGTTATGTTGTATAAGGAATGGCAGATATCCAGACGTAGTGATATTGCATCAACTACTATTGTCATTCAAGAGGGTGTAACGCCAGATGATTTATCTGATAAATCACGGATAGATTCTGCTGAAGACGCACAATTAAATAATAGCTCGGAAACTCAGAATAATGATAATAACAATAATACTGATACGGAGGAATAAATATGAATAAAAAATTACGTAGATTATTAGCTATATGTTGTATGATCTTCATCTGTTTGTCTACAATAAACGTTCCAACTGTTAAGGCCGCAGAAGAAGATACGAGCGATGACTCTCTTACATTTGTGGAAGTTATCGAGGAAATGCCATCTCAGCCATCTCTGAGTAGAGCCACAAAAACCAAAAGTGCTTCCAAAACTATATACTGCAATGATTCTAACGGAAACGTTCTCTGGAGTCTTCAGATTGCAGCAACATTCCGTTATACAGGTTCTTCCAGCACATGCACATCCGCTAAAGCTGTAGCAACTTCTAATAGCTCATACTGGAAGGTAGCCACACCTTCTTGTTCAAGATCTGGCAACAAAGCAACTGCTAGTACAGTTGGGAAAAAGTACTCCTCAAAAGGCGTACTGCTTCAGACAGTTACTAAATCAGTTACTATATCATGTTCAGCTAACGGAACCATTTCCTAGTTAGTTATACAAGATAAAGAACAAGGCCACATACCACACGAAATATCTTACAGATTTTTCATATGGTATGTGGCTTTATTTTATCTGTACCGGCCAGACACCCCTGCTAATGCAGATCTTATAACCAGCTCCAACGCAGTAGCAACAACGTACAATGCTATGCATATTACCAACTTCACGCCCGTAGAAAGCTTCTCACTTTTAGCAACCATAAACGTCACAACTGCCGCAGTTCCGAGCAGCAAGCCTCCTATGGCACCACCCATTATTCCCCAATAGTCTATAAAATATAATACATAAAATACTACTATCCAGGCAGGAGCTTTTTGATTAGCTCCTGCACCATCTGGATATGTTCCCAGATCCATTCCATCCATAATGAGACTGATACCACTCACTGCGCTTATAACCAGATTCAGTTCTTTTCCTGCTAACGGAACTGTATAGCTCAACTGTTTATCTTTTCTTAAGGTGCCTGTTCTCTCCAGTGATCTGAGCTTGAAAGCCTCCCCACCATTAATAAATATACTTCCTTTCATGTACTCCACCAGATATTGAACACCATCTATCTGTACATTCCAACCATATTTCTTTGTATCTGCCATTGCATTAACTCTCCCTTTTCCGTTAAATTATTTCTCATTTTGTTTTTTATAAATTTCGGATGCCTGCTCACTCATACTCATTGCCATATTATATGCTGCGGTATTTGTGTCACTAATTGCATTGTATAGCAGCTCAAGTTTACCTACGAATAAGGTCTCCGCTTCGCCCTTCCAATTCTTGTTAAAGCTTTCTGCCGATTGAAATAAACTATCTAGAATATATTGACTTATATTATTTCGGATTCCCAATATACCATTTATAGCAGATTCTATTTGAGCATACTCATAATCTGTTATTTTTTCCAACACAAATCACCTCTCCGCAATGTTTTTTTGCTCTTTATATAATTTATATATTTATCAAGTTTTTGCTCTGATAATTTATCAAATACCACTGGCATACATGTATGATCAGCCATAGAATAGACTCCTGAAAATTCCAGAGAATCAACAAGTGCATATTCAACGCTCTCTGGAAGTTTATCTATACAATCCGCCACAAAAATAAATGTAAATGCACAGACACACAGATCATCACGCAGTGCTTCCACAATTCTATGATTTTCCAATAAAGCCATATCATCTATAAACACTATGTACCGCGTTTTCATATTTTCTACGCCGTCTCCACTCAAAGCCTTTCTTTCCTCGATTGCCTGTGCCAGCATGTCTAATACTTTTCCTCTTTTTTCAGGAGTGCCTGCTACAAGACTAATGCCCGTCTCCATCTGAGTTCTCGTGAATGACTCATATTTATTCCACCCCTTACTATTAACACTATCATACACAAATGCAACCTTAAGATCCTCTGGCACTTCACTTACCAAAATCTGCGTAGACAATGCCCTAACTATATCGTATGCCTTCCTCTTGTCACCGTGTCCTACTACGCCAAGTAATCCCACCTCGTCCAGACTTATCGCTTTAGGGATATCATGTATTATTCCGTATTCCTCTTTGAGTTTTTTACAAGTTCTCTTTAACTTAATATTCTGTGGTGTATTTACCATATTGGGAAGTATGATATGCTCTGATATATCCAGATCACCTGTTCCTAGTCTATATGTAAGCATTACATCTCCCTGATTGCGAATCTTTTTCTCTCCCCTCATAATTCTTCTTATCAGATCCTCTGCCGGCACAAACCGTTTGTTCATCCATTCTAAAGCGGCTTCTCTATAAGAAATTATCTGCTTGCTAACATCCTCCAAATAGTTCTCTCTTATTTTTTTTATTTTCTTTCTTGAGGGTCTATTTCGTAAATAATCACGAATACTATCATATAAGACCACAAGAACAATCACTATTCCTACTGGTACAGCCCCCAGAAGCATAAGCGTATATCTTGTAACGGAAGGGCTTGGATGCGGTTCACCTGTCATCTCCATATATTTATAATACGCATACACGCCCAAAACCGCATAAAATGCTAATATTTTTATAGCTGTCCATATATCTTCTTTATTTTTATTAAGTTGGGGAATCGCATGCAATTTGAGATCACTCTCCATGCTTGGAAATCTTTCAATAATATTTTTATTTGTATCTTCTCTAATCATTTCTTACCTAATAAATTTAATTTCAACATCGCTATCTAATGCACACTTTGCTTTCATGTATAGATCTTTTAAATCTCTATTTGATATACTCCGTCCTCTTGCATCAATAACTATTGTCTGCTTTGTTCCTGTGGGCAAATTTGCTTTCATTTTCTGGCTTCTTGTCGTGACATCTTTGATAAGCATTGCCCTTCCACTTTCATTTTGAATATTATAACTTCTGACATCAATACAACTTCCATCCTTATACAATGTCGGACTTATACTTCCTTGAGCATTACGCGTTGATTTTTCTCCATTTAAAAAAGCCTGATTTTGACTGTAACCTTCATTTTTACTTGTAATTTTCCGGACAGTTTTCTCTTTTGTCGAAAGCTTTCCAACCTTGCGCTTTTCTCCTTCCATTGCCTTATTTTTTTCTATACTTTTTGTTCTTTTTACGTCAACAAATTTCTCGCCAATTCCAACAGCAGTATCTATCGCTAAATTATATGTAAAATTCTCTTTATATTGAATTGCGGCATCCTCCAACGAAACGTTTCTACAATGTGATTTCTCTTGGGCGCAATATATGGATGTCGACAAAGCCGAATTCCCCGCCATTACTGCGAAGTTAACGCCATTTACATAACCGGTTATTTTATATTGCTGTAAAAAAGCTGCAGTATTAGTCATCGTCTTTGCACTTTTCACTATAGCCAACGTCTCCCCAAAACCTTCCAGTAATCCAGTGGCTCCACCTTCCAAAGCACCCCACATATATGCATCAGCAAAGGCATCCGCAGGATTTTCTCCATTTTTGCATGCCATATAACATGAATACTCTGCATTCATCATAGATGTTGTTAGAGAACCCCACGCCATGTCTGCCGTTACTGTCTCTATCATAGTTGCTGCTGTTGTACTTGTCATTGTGCCAGTAGACATCGCTGCAGCAGTAACCTCTGGTGCTACAATAGCAATCACCAGCAATCCCACTATTATGCTCGTTCCAATGACTATCTTTCCTTCATTTGTCTTTGTCCACGGGGTAATTGCATATTGATTTCCAAGATCTATACCCATCTGAGTATATGTATCATTACACGTCTTATACTCTTTGTATATATCTTGCAAAGCTTTTGAAAACTTGTTCAACCGATCAGCTTCTTCCACAAACTCATCATAAGTTCTTATAAGTGCTGGCATGTCATATAACTCATCTGCCATTTTGCTGTATCGTATAACATCCATCTGCCTTTTATACATATCTATGTAATCCCCAAAGTTTTTACTGACGTTATTAAATTGTTCTACTTCGTCCTCCAGCTTCTCAAGATGTACATATAGTTCTATACCAGTGCCGTCCATCATTTACCCCTTAATATTACTTTTTAACCCAATATTCCTTTTAGTTAATTACGTCTCCCGACAAAGATTCTCCAATATCCACATTAATTGCTTCCACAGCATCATAGCTTTCTGTAATATTTACAATATCCTTATAGTAATTAGTCATATCGTCTACGATCTCATTCATACGATCTGATTTGTCTGCCATATCTTCATAAATCTCTGTCCATCCATCACTTTCCCAATAACCATTTATTTTGTTGCACGTTTCTATAATACTTCCAAATCGCACAAGCATATCCGCATAGTTCTGCGCAAATAGTTTTTCAAATAGCAACATTTGCCTTAATGGCACCACTATTATTTCTGTATCGCTTTTCACATAACCATTCCTTCCTGAATTTTGCTCGATCAGAGTTCCTGAATCCTATCCAATACAGAAGCTTCACACTTCTCAAACAATTTACACATGTCATAAACGCCATCTATCTTATCCTTAAGATCACTATATAAAGCCTTCATATTGGTCATAGCATTTCGAAATCCTTCATCATAAGTTTTTGCGGCCGGCCCGCTCCACTGTGACGCAAGTTCTTCATATCCACACTGAATAACAAGTCTTTCGCGCATACTCGCATCAATATCGTCCTTCAACGCCTTTATATCCGCATGTAACTGTTTTGTATTAATATTTATTTTTGTCGCCATACTCATCCTCTCCATTTATGTTATATACAGTATCTTACTTTTGGATATAGTTGTCAATATGTATTTAGATAATCTATTTTATGTTGATCAGTATTTATTGTCATCGTTTTTTGCATACAAAAAGCCCCACACCCTACGCAATATCCTGAAGATATCTCATAGTGGTGTGGGGCTTTTGTGTGACTGATGTTCAGGTCAACCGGCTTTTATACGTAGCTTGTTGTGTTAATCTTTACACCAGGGCCCATTGTTGAAGCAATTACAACGCTCTTAAGGTACTGACCCTTAGCAGCAGCTGGCTTTGCCTTAACAATAGCATTTATTAAAGTCTGGAAATTCTCGTTTAACTGTTCCTCTGTGAAAGAAACTTTTCCCACTGGCACATGGATAATGTTGGCTTTGTCAAGTCTGTACTCTATCTTACCAGCTTTGATATCTGAGATAGCCTTAGCTACATCCATAGTAACTGTTCCAGCCTTAGGGTTTGGCATGAGACCCTTTGGTCCAAGTACACGACCAAGACGTCCTACAACGCCCATCATGTCAGGTGTTGCAACAACAACGTCGAAGTCTAACCATCCCTCGTTCTGGATCTTTGGCACGAGCTCGTCTCCACCAGCGTAATCAGCGCCTGCTGCAAGAGCCTCGTCAACCTTTGCACCCTTAGCAAATACGAGAACCTTAACAGTCTTACCTGTTCCGTGTGGAAGAACTACGGCACCACGAACCTGCTGATCAGCGTGACGTCCATCAACACCGAGTCTGAGGTGTGCCTCTACTGTCTCATCAAACTTAGCTGAAGCCATCTTCTTAACTAAAGCAACTGCCTCAGTTGCCTCGTAAGCAGCGGTCTTATCATAGAGCTTGCTTGCATCTACATATTTCTTACTCTTTATCATTATTATAAACCTCCTGTGGTCATATCGGGAGCGACCCTCCCACTAAATATCTGTATTACTCTTCAACTGTAACGCCCATTGAACGAGCTGTTCCAGCGATCATGCTCATAGCTGACTCAAGGCTTGCAGCGTTCAGATCCTTCATCTTAAGTTCAGCGATCTCCTGAACCTTAGCCTTAGAAATTGTTGCAACCTTAGTCTTCTTTGAGTTTGCAGAACCTGACTTGATGTTACATGCCTTCTTGATAAGAAGTGATGCAGGTGGAGTCTTTGTAATGAAGCTGAAGCTCTTATCCTGGTATACTGTGATAACAACAGGAATGATCATGTCACCCTCATTAGCTGTTCTTGCATTGAATTCCTTTGTGAAAGCAACGATATTTACACCGTGCTGACCAAGAGCTGGTCCAACAGGTGGTGCAGGAGTTGCCTTTCCTGCAGGTATCTGTAATTTGATGTATCCTTCTACTTTCTTTGCCATTTTAGCATTCCTCCAAAATACTGTGGTACAATCCACTTGATAATTACAACTTCTTGATATCAGCAAACGCAATATCAACAGTATTCACACGACCAAACATTTCTACTTCGATGGCTACGGTCTGTTTTGCAGTATTAATTGCCTTAATTGTTGCTACTGTGCCTTCCCAGGCACCTGAAGTAACCGTTATTGAGTCTCCCACTTCAACATCGATGACAACCTCCTCTGAGGTCTGATACAGATTGCTCAGCTCCTCATCAGTGAGTGGTACAGGCTTTCTTGGATCTGATCCGACAAATCCTGTAACTCCTCTGGTATTACGCACAACATACCATGTAACATCGTTCATGATCATGTTGATGAGAACGTAACCAGGAAGTATCTTTCTCTCGATCGACTTTGGCTTACCATTCTTAATCTCTGTGGCATCTTCAACCGGAACGACTACCTCTAAAATCTGGTCTTGTAAATTTCTGTTTTCTTTTGTTTTCTCAATATCAGCCTTTACTTTGTTTTCATATCCTGAGTAGGTATGAACAACATACCATCTTGCATTCTCTGCCTCTGACATATTCTTCACCATCCTTTACCCAACTATGAAATTCAAACCAATCTGGATCAACCAATCTACGATAGCTATGATACAGCCGAGTACGACTGAGGAAACAACTACCGCAAATGACTGTCTTGCAAGGGAGCTCTTATCAAGCCATGTAATCTTCCTGAACTCTCCCTTTAATTCCTGAAACCAGCTTCTCTTGAGAGTATTTGACTTTTCTTCTTTACTAGATTTAGACATAACTCTATTCCTCCTTACTGGTTCAGACTATTTTGTCTCCTTGTGTACTGTATGAGCCTTGCAGAATCTACAGTACTTCTTTGTTTCCATTCTGTCTGGATGCGTTTTCTTATCCTTTGTCATATTGTAATTACGCTGTTTACAATCCTGACATGCCAATGTTATTTTAACGCGCATTTCCACTTACCTCCATTGTTATTTTAAGGCACAAAAAAAAGACCTCTTTCATCGCAAAGTCTACAATAACACAATCGACCTATGCAAGTCAAGAAGTCTTTTATATAATTTCTAGTATATTTGATCCTGTCCGTCTATCTTCCGTTTGTGCTCATGTCTTTTATGACATCTATGAGATCCATGTCGGAATCTGTGAGCTTCACATTGGTACAAATGGTCTTGCCCTCTGTATCTGTGATCTTCACTTCTATTATATAGCCTTCCTTTATTCCTGTGGCAGCGGCTGCTCTGAGGAACATAGGGAACTTTGGATGATTCTGGACGAACCGCTCCCAGGCTCCTTTGATCTTAAACATCATTCCCGGATTAAATGCCATATTTATCAACCTCTCTGTAAATCTTACTTATATCAGTATTATTTCAAAAGACCTATCGCTCCGAACAATCCTATACTTCCAAGGTACATAATCACTCCTGCCATGATCACTCCCAGCATGACCATGATAACGCTTTTCTTCCAGTCAAGCTCAAGGAAGCTGGCTGCCAGTGTTCCTGTCCACGCCCCGGTTCCCGGAAGTGGTATTCCCACGAACAGCAGAAGTGCGATATACACTCCAGTGCCGGACTTTGCCATGAGCTTCTGTCCGCCGTGCTCTCCCTTCACAAGACACCATGTGAAGAATTTGCCTATGAATCTCTTGTCTTTTCCCCACTCAAGCACACGTCTTGCAAACCAGTATATAAATGGAACCGGTATCATATTGCCTATGACGCACACTATAAATGACGGTATACTCGGAAGTCCAAAGCCCACCGAATACGGTATGGCGCCTCGAAGCTCAAGTATTGGTACCATGGATATAAGAAATATAGTCAGATATTTTTTTAACATAACGATCCTCTCACTTAATTTTCAAGTCCGGCTCTAACATAGAACGGCTCTGTCACCTCTGTCACTTTCTTACCAAGCATGTTGTCTGCTCTGACCAGTGCCACCTCGATGCCAAATGAATGAGGCTTCATAAGAGGTATGAGTCCGGCAAATACAGGCTTCTCGTCTCCGTTTACCTCAAGAGCAACAAGATACTTATCCTCCTGTCCCTGCTCCTCCATCATCTGTATATACGCTCTGTCAACATTCTCTTTGTCTGCCAGATACTCTCTTGCAGCATCAAGCATCTGTATCGGCTGATACTTTGGTGTTCTGAGCTTGACTGTTGCGCCTGGCTTGATCTTGCTCTGTACAAGTCCTGTACGTGAGCGCTCTCTGTACTGACGGATAAACTCTCCTGATATAAAGCAGTTCTCAGTGAAAGGATTCATAGCTATTCCGCTTATGTTTCCATTTGAATTGAACACAAGATCCTCAAGCTGCTTATATGGAAGTATTATTCTCTGGAAGCCATCGTTAAACTGCGATGAAGCCATCGACTCATAATCTGTGAAGCATGGAAGTACCTTGTCTCCCTGCTCATTTGTCAGAAGTGAGAAGTTGATCTTCACTCCGTCCTGGAATGTAACCTTTCCATTCTCATCAGGCTTTGGCTCCTGGTCGAACTTTGCAGGAACTATAAATACTGCATGGACCACTGACTCAAAGAGCTGCTTAAGTGTATCCTTGTTCTCATTTTCTCTAACTGCGTGCATAGCCTCAACAAGCTCCACGTTCTCAATCTTTTTTCCAATGTCTTTTACGTCCATCTCGTTATCCTTTCATTAATTAATTGTGTATTATCTCTTCTCACCGTAATGCTCGTTGTAAAGCTTCACCGCTTCCTCATAGTGCTCTTCATCAGCCTTTGCCTGATCTGATCTCTTGGACAACACAAGATCCGGTCTCACATCCGGCATGCTCTGGCCTATCCTTGAGGTAAATTCCGTAAAGAACTCCTGGCCACCTGCATATGATGCCATCGGTATAGCCACCATTCCCTTTGAGGTTGCAAATATGTATCCTCTGTTCACGTGATAGAACGGCTCTACAACGCGCTCATTCTCTACTATATCATCTATCTCGTATTTTCTCCACATAAATGGTATCTTACTGAAATATATCGCCTTGTCATCCATCTTCACCGCCGATGATACCGCTATCCTGCAGAATATCGCAAGTATAGCGCTCACACAGAATGCAAGTATGACTGCAATCCTTCCCATACCTTTATTGAGACTGTCCACTCCAAATACAGCCACCACAATGAGGAACAATATGAGCAGGCTTACTATGAATACCATAGGTCCAACTGTGGAATAACCTCTCATAATTCCGTTCTTATTCTTGCGGCATTTTCCGTAGTAGCTTATTCTTGAAGGCTTCATACCGAGATCCTCTCCACACAGAGGACAATACTTCTGGTTGACCGTACAGTTTGCCGGTATTGATTTGCCGCAGTGCGGACATCTGAAGAATATGGTGTTTATAATGCCTGATATAAGCGCAAGCACTACGAACAGAATCCAGCCCATGCTTATATTTCCTGCAAATGCAAATCCAAATATACACAGCACTCCTACTATTGGCAAAGCTGTAGACAGTAACTTTGATATATAAAGCTTCATCTTTCTCCTCCAAATCTGACAGTGGCATCTACACTGTCACCATCTCTGACCTGTTAAGTATAACATAATTCATCTTTTTTTCAATATTCCAGCGAAAAGAGCTGTCTGCACAGCATTTTGCCGGATTCCGTGGCAAATATATTATCGTATGCCGTCCTTATAGTATCTGCGTCCGCCTTATCCTCATACATGTTGACGAGGAAATCGGCCTCCACCAGTATCTGATAATCCAGACCGTCTATATTCCTGTAGGTGTGGTGATGTGCCACCAGATAACATGCCCTCTCCACTGCGGCATCTTCTGCACCTGCCTCTCTGAGCAGCCGTCTTGCCTCAGGAGGTCCCTCCTGTTCCTGCAGCTTGCCATTATTATATCCATATTTCAGTTCTGCGTTCTTTATGCCTATATCGTGGGCAAGTGCTGCGATCTCCAGGACCTGCATCTCGTCGGGCTCCATGCCCTCCATCTCAGCTATCAGCTTCGCAAATGAATGAACCTTCAGGAAGTGATGTACCCGTCTGGAATCCCCGGCATAGTATTCAATCATTTTCTCTTTTACTATAGAAACCAAATCTCGTGCCATGTCATCATCCGCCTTTCTTTGTGACTCGTATCATTCTAACACCACTATTTGTGAATAGTCTATACAGTTTATAAACATTTAATCTTCCTTACGCCCGGATTTTCTGTTACTTCTATAATATATACTTCCGTAAGTTGTTTTTTATTGACTATAATAGTATAATTTTGGGTTAGAGATAAACCATCAATACAAGTGATACAAAACATTGGAGATTTTATTATGGACACACGTTCAATTGGAGTATTCGACTCAGGGCTAGGCGGAATAAGCGTTCTCCGCGACATCGTGGAGCTCATGCCCTGTGAAAATTATATATATTTTGGCGATTCGGCACACGCACCTTACGGAACAAAGACCAGAGAGGCTATTCTTGAGAGATCGGAGCAGTGTACCAATTTTCTTCTCGCAAAGGATGTGAAGGCGATCGTCATCGCCTGCAACACCGCCACAAGTGTTGCAGCCTCGACACTGAGACAGCAGTATCCTTCCATACCGATCATCGGTATTGAACCGGCTCTGAAGCCTGCGGTTCTGTGGAAGGAGCACGACAAGGTAGCTGTCATGGCCACCCCTGCCACACTGGCTCTACCTAAATTTCATGAACTCATGAAACATTATTCAAAGGAGTCCGATATTTACCCAGTTCCATGCCCGGGACTTGCGGATTATGTGGAAAAGGGAATTTTTGATGGTGAGGAGATCACAGAATTTCTGAAGGGACTGCTCGCCCCATCTCTGGAGAAGCATGTGGATGCCATCGTTCTCGGTTGCACTCATTATCCATTTGTGGAGAAGGTTATACAGCGTATTGCCGGACCTGACGTGAAAATCTTCAACGGAGCCCACGGCACCGCCCTGGAGCTTCAGAGGAGACTGCGCATTGCTGAGCTTCTCACGCCTTCCATAGAGAAGGGCACTGTGGAGTTCTACAGCAGCAGCACAAACCCTGAAACCATTAAACTTTGTCACCAATTGTTTGAAGCATAAATGCCGGTCGGCTCAAAACATATATCCAACATAAAAAAGTCCGTGTATGTACATGATCAATCACGTTCTACAGCTGTCGCTTCAAGCATTTCTATATGCATGCGGCTCCGCACGCGATAAGGGCGTTTGCGTGCTATGCCTTAGCACAGAAATGCTCGAAGCTCGGCTGTATTCACTACCGATTGTCCATGTACATACACGGACTTTTTTGCTGAATATATATTTTGAGCCTGACTACGACTTATTATTCAAAGCTGGTTCTCGGAATTTTTAAAATGCATATGGGCGATCCCAGACTTTCAGCTTGGTTCCGATGTCGTGGACAAGGGCATAGGTGTAACATTCATATGCCCAGGCGACATCCTCTGTCGGCATGCCCTCTATGGATACGAGGATGATCTCGTCGTCGGATTCACGACCGGGCTTCTTGCCACGGATTATCTCTCCGAATGTAGTAAGGGAATCCCTCTCTATCAATCCATCCTGCACCATATAGACGAAGTCCTCTCCCATGCAGCCTGTGTGGAGTCTGTTGCCCTCCGCATCATATCCAACATTATCTTCCTCTGCGTAGTTCTCGTACATTCCGTAGTTGTCTATGACTTTTTTCAGGTCAACGATACTCTTATGCTCCATATTGAAGGTACTTGTGGAGATGACAAGCGCTCCGGGCTTGAACCACTCTCGCTTGTACTCTGGCCACTCGCCCTCCTTGCATGAGACTGCCTCAGTTATGATGTCGGCATCCTTAAGTGCCTCCTCCATATCCTTGCACAAAACTATATTTTTTACCTGAGGATAATTTTCCTCTATGTACTCTTTCATCTTAATCGCATTTGCCGATGTCGGTGAGCTGCCCTTTATCTTGATGGTGTCTATGTCAAATCTCTGTGACATGATGGCTCTGAGACTTGATCTGCATATGACTCCGGGGCCGACCAGTGTGAGCACCTTTGAGTCATTCCTTGCCAGAAGCTTTGCCGCAAGTCCCGGCATAGCACCTGTTCTCATAGAACTAAGAAGATTTCCGGACATATATGCCAGAGGTTTTCCTGTCTCCACATCATTAAGCATCATCATCAGTATGGAGCGTGGAAGTCCTATCGATCTGTTGTTGCCATTTGATCCATACCACTTTTCACCTGCCACATGGAATCTGCCGCCAAGATATGCCGGCATGGCGATGAATCTCCTGTCTCTGGCATTGTTGACCGGGAAATTCTCTATCGGTGACTTCTTTGGGAAGTACAACATAAGGCCATGTGCGTCATTGTACGGACCACCCATGAGGAAATCTCCGTCCTCCATGAGTCCCATGGTCTCCTCCATGACATCCACACATCTTCCCGGGTTGAGAACACCCGCATCTATCATATCCTCCTCGCTGAGGTAGAGGAAGCTTATATTCTGCTTGTCTGTTTCTATATTGCTCTTTCTTCCTGCCGCTTCTGATTCTACATCTCGGTTCTTCATAATCCTTACCAAACCTTTCTCTCGTCATATATCAGCTGTTTTTTATTATTTTGCCGTGAATCTCATTTGACGCACGACACATGATCACTATACATACAATGGACACTGCACTTATCACTACGCTGGAATCCATGAGCACTGTAAGTCCGTATCTGGAATTTATCCATCCACACAGCAGAGCTCCTATCCCCTCTCCGGCTCCCACCGTAAATGCGTTTATCAATGACATTCCCTTCACAACATCAGCGGGTGACAGCATCTCTTCTATAAGATACACACTTCCGGAATAGAATAACCCAAAGCCCAGCATCTCGCATCCCTGGGATATGACGATCACCCACACATTGTCCGAGAATGCCGCGAACATGTTCTTGAATGTCATGAACACCGCACAGCACAGCATTATCTTGTCAAGAGATATCCGCTTTCTGAATTTTATGAGCAGGAATGCCGACGGGACTTCACTGACCGCCATCACGAACTCAGCCAGTCCATAATGAAAATCATTGCCACCCAGGCGTTCAACCACATTTATCAGGAATGTCGTTCCAACATTATATCCCATGAACATAACCGCTGAACCTATGAGAAACCACCTGTACTTCGGGTATGTTGTGAGCAGATATCCTGCGGTGTGTACCTCTGTTTTCCTGGTCTCCGTGATGTTTGCTGCAGCTATTCTCTCTCTTGCGCCCAAAGCCCTGCGATTGCTGCAGGATGATGTATCATCCATGATCAGCAGCACCGCCAGCATCATGGCGGTGAACAGCATCTGCAGTATCAGAAGTCTGTTAGCATCATACCTGTCACAGAACACCCCAAACAGCACACATGCCACAGCCCACGCGCAGGAGCCTGCTGCCCTGCATATAGGGTAGTTGATATTTTTGCCGCCATTCATATACTTTATAGACAGAGAATCTATAAGCGGTGATATGCATGTAAATGTAGCACCAAATCCGATGAACAGCATCACTGTCTGTACAAGCGATAATTTATACTCATAAAAAACAAATGTCAACATCAGCGCCACCGCAGTCAGCACTGAGATGATATATTTTAACTGGATACGTTCTGCATACCTGTCGGAAAATACACCTATGATTATCTGAAACACTACAGTTGAAAATAATTTTACCGCATTTATTACTCCTATCTGTCCGTCCGTAAAACCTTTGTACTGCAGCATCTGCGTGAGGTATGCGTACGCAGATGCCGCACAGGTCCAGAACATCATCTGTAATATTGCATATTTTATATTGAGTTTCGCGTTTTTATTTTTTATAGATGTGTCTACGCGTATCTTTTTCTGCAAACCCATAGGCTGTTCCTATCTGGATGATTTGATCTCCATGACCGCATCTGTCTCAGCTGATATCGCATCTGCATCAAATGTATTTATCATAAATATTCTCTTCTTCATATCATCTGTGAGCACACACAGTGGACTGTTTTTCAGGTCATCATCCAGATATTCTACTGCTGCCTTATTGGCACAGATGAACTGAAATTCATTTGTGAGTTCTGCGGATATGTCAGGTCTCAATATAAAGTTAAGGAACAGCTCTGCCTCCTCTTTGTGCTTTGAGCCTTTGAGCAGGACCATTGTATCCATTGAGAGTGAACACTGCTCACCATCCATGACTACCTCAAGATCCGGATTCTCCTTCATCGCCTGAAGTGCCTCGCCGCTGTACATGAGAGCAACTGCTACCTCTCCCTTTGCCATACTGTCTCTCGTGTCTGTTGACGCTGCAAATGCCTTGATATATGGATTCAGCCCACTTATATAATCCTTTGCCTTTGCAATATCATCGAGGTTGCCCGATGTAGGATCAAGGTCGCATCCCAGCAGACCTACACTCATAATAGCCTGGGAATCATCCACAAGCAAAATATTATTCTTCAGATTATCATTCTTCAAGTCGTCCATCTTATGGATCTCTATACCATAGTCGTCCAGCATCTTTTTATTTGCTATCCATACACAGGATGTTCCCATATATGGAACACAGTACTCTCCATCCGGATCACACTGCATTGTCCTGTAAGTCTCATCGATATTGTCATAATTGGTGATCACATCCTTGTCCAGAGGCTCAAGCAGATCATTTGCCTTCATAGATTCTATGTAGAAGTTTGAAGGTACTGCAATGTCATATTCTGATCCGCCTCCCGCCATGAGCTTTGCCAGCATCTCGTCATTCGACTCAAATGTAGTCTCCACTACCTTTATGCCATATTCCTCCTCAAATTTATTGAGAACATCTTCACTCATATACTCTGACCAGTTGTACAGATATATCTCCTTTGCGTATCCGTCTGCAGTTTTCTCTTCTGAATCGCTGCCACATGCTGTCATCGTAAATACCATTGTCGCTGCAAGTGCTGCAGCCATCATTTTTTTGATTTTTCCTCTTACCATAGTCATTTCCTCCTTTTATTGAACACCAGTCTGGTTGTTTATTCTTACGCCCAGACTTTCTCACCACATATATAAGTGGCTGTAACCTGTGTCTTGTATATGTCTTCCTTAGGGATAGTAAGGACATCCGAATCCAGCAATACGAAGTCGGCATCCTTGCCTGCTTCAAGGGAACCCTTTGTCTTCTCAAGCCTGTTCTGGTATGCTCCGCCATATGTGAGGACCTGAAGACCATCCTCAACACTTATCGTCTCGCCGGCACCCATCTCTTCCATCTCCGGATGTCCGGGCTGTTTTCTGTTCACCATGAGATGAAGTGCATCCATAGTTCTCGGTGGAACCGTTACAGGGAAGTCGCTGGCACAGCTTGTGACGATTCCAGCATCTGTGATGGATCTCATATAGTATTCCTTGGAGGCTCTTTCTTCTCCGAGAAATGGCTTCTCCAAAGTGTCATAATACACGCTGTTCCTGAAGTGCCAGTATGGATTGGTGACTGCCACCACACCAAGGCTCTTCATCCTGTCCACATGCTCCGGCACCATGACCTGAAGATGTGTTATGGCATTTCTGTAATCCCTGTCTGTCTCTGTCTGTCCGTACTCATATGCATTCAGCACCTCGTCTATCGCCGCATCGCCGATCGCGTGTGCATGTACATCGTATCCCGCATCAAGAGCACGTTTCACCGCCGCATTTATCCTCTCCTGGCTGAGCATCGGCTCACCCTTATCTCCTGGGGCATCCGCGTAATCATCTCTGAGAAAAGCTGTATGACCTTCCACTACTCCATCTGCAAATATCTTTAACGTGTTCACCTGTATCTTAGGAACATACCGGAACTTCTCATGATACTTTGCAAGTTCAGCAAACACATAGTCCTCATCATCAACAGGCTCTAGCGTGTAACCTACCCTGAATGTCACCTTTAGTTTTCCCTCGCTGTTAAGCTTTGCATATCCGGCAAATCTTCTGTCATAGTTCTGTTTCTTGTCAAACATTGGCTCAAATGCTATTGTGACGCCATTTGACAAGGCTATATCCTGATAACATTCTATGGCATGTGCAAAGTTGTCAGCAGTCATCTCAGGCAGCACCGCACTGAACAGATTGCCCGCCATCTCCTTGAACCATCCCGTTGGTCTGCTTGTTCCCGGATACCTCACTATCACACCATTGGGAACCTCAGCGGTAGTTTCATCAATCCCGACAAGTTCCATAGCTTTGCTGTTCACCCAATATGAGTGGTGATCCTCGCTTATCATGACCATCGGCACATCCGTCGATATGTCATCCAGTATGTCAGCGGTCGGTCCCAAGGATCCAAATACTCCATTTTCAAAACCGGAACCGCTCACAACCTTCTCGTCAGGGTGGCTCGCCATATAATCTTTTATCGCCGTCACATAATCGTCTATGCTCTCCTTATTTGCAAGGCTGACACCGTACACTATCTCAGTGGTGCTTGATATGTGCGCATGTCCCTCTGTCATTCCCGGTATCACAAGTCCTTTGTCATGTTCTATAACCTGTGTATTTTCGCCTGCATAGCGTTCTGCACCGGCTCTGTCACCCACGTATATGATCTTTCCATCGGCGACCGCCATAGCCTGCGCCAGACTGCGTTTGCTGTCCGCCGTATAGATTTTTCCATACACTATAAGGTCTGCTGTCATCTTTGTCGTTTCATCCATTTGTTACGCCTCCTTGCCATATATGTCTTCGGAACATATTCTGTACTCCCGAATTACTGCGCATCTATCTTACGGAATTACTGTGCATCTATCTTGCGGATGTCTCTTATCTCCCTGCGCTTTGATATAAACCTTCCAAGTGCCCCCGCAAGGAGGTAGATCACAACTATTCCGACTATCATCAAAGTTGATATGACATATACATTTGTTGTGATCTTGCCTCTGACCATTCCGTATACCTTGATAGGGAACGTGATATCCCCGGCTCCGGATACGAAGTAGCTGATTATTACATCATCTATCGAGAGAGTTATGGATAGCAGCGCTCCGGATATGATTCCAGGAGTCAGCATCGGGATGGTGACACGCTTTAACGTATGCCACTGATTTGCCCCGAGATCCATGGCAGCCTCCTCTATAGAGCTGTCAAAATTCGCAATTCGTGATCTCAGTGTGATGATGACAAATGGCAGACAGAATGTAACGTGTGCGAACACCATGGTCGCAAATCCCATGGTCATGCCCATCTTGGAAAATGATGCAAGAGATGCAAGTCCTATGACAAGCTCCGGGATGACTATCGGCACGTACAGAAGTCCGTTGATAAACTTCTTGAGCTTGAACTCGTACCTGTAAAGTCCTATGGTTGCCAGAGTTCCTAGAACCACCGATATGACCATAGACACTAACGCCAGCTCTATGGACAGCCAGAAGTTCTTCAGAAGTGAGTCCCCCTGGAACACCTCCAGATACCACTTGAGTGTGAATCCGTCAAACACCATATTTGTATTGTTCTTGTTGAACGAGAACAGGATGATGACAAATACCGGCATATACAGGAACAGATATACAAGTGCCATGAATATGATCGATCCCGCGCCCATCTTCTTCTTTTCTTTTCGCTTCATATCCATCCCTCCTTATGCCAGATCATCCAGATCTCCAACCTTGCTGTACGCCTTCAGCACAACCAGAGTGAAGATGATCAGAAGTACCGAGAACGCTGCGCCCAGTGGCCAGTTACGTGCCACAAGGAACTGGTTCTGTATCAGATTGCCAAGATATGCGGCGCTGCCGCCGCCCATGACATCCGATATGAAGAATGCTCCAAGGCTCGGTATGAATACCTGTATCGTTCCTGCAAATATTCCCGGGAGCGTCATCGGGAGTATGACTCTGATAAATGTTTTTATCTTTCTTGCCCCCAGATCGTATGACGCCTCAACCAGCGAATGATCGAGCTTTGATATGCTGCTCTGGAGCGGCAGTACCATAAATGGGAAGAAGGTATACACCATGCCGAAGAGGACTGCCCCCTCCGAGTACATCATCTGTATCGGCTGGTCTATGATTCCTATCTTCATCAACAATGTATTTACAAAGCCGCTGTCTCTCAGTATATTTGACCATCCATTCAGTCTGATGAGACCATTTACCCAGAATGGCAGCATGATGAGAAGTGTGAGCATTCCGCGTATCTTGTCCGGCACCTTGCACAGCATATAAGCAAATGGATAAGATATGATGAGGCATATCACGCTTGTCTCAAATGCCATGACAACCGACTTCCACATGACCGTCAGATACAGCGGATCAAATATCTTCTTATAACTGTCAATTGAGAACTTGCCGACAACTCCGCCATATGCACCCTTCGTCATAAAACTTATGACCACAACATATATAAGTGGGATGAGAAGGAAAAACAACAGCCACAGGGATGTTGGACCAACCATACATAATATCGGCAGAGTGTTCTTTTTCTCCTTTTTCTTTTTTTCTTTCATAGCAAAGCCTCCTTGCATAGCCGAAACTAAATCCGGTTATCATTACACGCAGATATTTCTTATTTAAGAACTGCATCCTCTATGGCGTCGTACATCTTATCCTCCTTGGTGTGTATGACAACCGCCTTGTCCGGCTCCCAGTACACTGACACTGCCGTGCCATCAGGATATACCGTGGCATCAGGATGATTGTTGACCTTGACTTCCTTGCCATTTGGCAGTTCCACTATAGTCTTAAGGACCGAACCAACATAGATCTGATCCTTGACAATTCCTTTCAGTGTAAATCCATCCACCGGCTTGTCTGACAGATGCGTATTTTCGGGACGTACCGATATGTACACGATCTCTTCCTTAACAAATCCCTCGCCCTTCGCTCTGACCTTTCCATTCTCCATCGTAAGCCCAAGATCAGTGCCTTCTATGGTGTCCACATTTGCCTCGAATATGTTGGACTCTCCTATGAAGCTTGCAACAAATTTGGTCTGTGGGTTCTCGTATATCTCTTTTGCCGTACCGATCTGCTCGAAGTGTCCCTGATGCATGACAGCTATCCTGTCGCTCATGGTAAGCGCCTCTTCCTGATCATGGGTTACATACACAAATGTGATTCCCAGCTTCTTCTGTAGCCTCTTGAGCTCCACCTGCATCTGCTTTCTGAGTTTCAGATCAAGTGCTCCGAGTGGCTCATCAAGAAGCAGTACCTTCGGTGAGTTTACCAGTGCCCTGGCAATTGCAACTCTCTGTTTCTGTCCACCTGACATCTGCGATGGCTTTCTCTTCTCAAATCCATGGAGCTGTACCAGATCCAGCATTTCCAGAACTTTTTTCTTTATCTCCTTCTTGTCCATCTTCTTCTCAACAAGGCCAAATGCTATGTTGTCAAAGACTGTCATGTGAGGGAAAAGAGCGTAACTCTGAAACACCGTGTTAACATCCCTGTTGTACGGTGCCAACTCTGTGACATCCTTATCTTCTATGTATACATTTCCCTCCGTGGGTGTCTCAAAACCTGCAATGATACGAAGTGTGGTCGTCTTGCCACAGCCTGATGAACCAAGCAATGTCAGGAACTCTCCCTCGTATATGTCAAGGCTGATGGGCTTCAGCACCTGATTGTCGCCAAATGACTTTGTTATGTTTTTAAGCTGTACTATTGCTTTTCTCTCTTCCATCAGCAACTCACCTCACTCTTTCCTAAAGTAGTAATCAAAGTATTGATTCTCCGTGTTCTCCTGTCCTTATCCTCATGACATCGTCAACATTTGTTATAAATATCTTTCCATCTCCAACCTGACCGGTGGAGAGTTTCTCACATATCTCTGTGAGTATGTCATCCAGATCCTCGTCAAGTATCACGGTCATGACGTAGAGCTTTGGCAGGAGATTGATCTCCATCCCAAGCTTCTTGAATTCTTCGCTGTAGCCCTTCTGGTGTCCGCAGCCCATGGCCGACATGACGGTGAGTCCGCTGTATTCATTCTTGCTGAGTATCTTCTTGAGTGGCTCAAGCTTCTCTGGTCTGATGATGAGTTCTATCTTCTTCATATCCATTCCTCCTTACAAATAAAAAAGAGAGCAGCGGAGTCATATTCCTATGAGCTCCTTTGCTCTCTTCCATGTGTTCTTGCTTTTAATTTTCACTCATTGTAGAGTCTGGTATAATACCAAGGTCAATGTTTTTTGCCAATTCTTTGATTGTTTATTTTATTCGGTGGATGTGGTTTATTTTGGCAACCGTGATCTTCTATCTCTTTATTTTATTAAGTGCAAATGTCTCATCTTGGGCTTCGCTGCTGATGCATCTCCGTCCTCTTTGTCATGACAGGTCTCTCACCGCTATGAAATCTCCATAGCATTTCGTAAGATGTTCTACTGTAATCATAAATTTAGCTTTGTGATTTTTCTGTTACAAAAGTATGGAATATTGGTTGATTTTTCCTTTTCTGCTATTGACATTTTTCTGTCTGCCACAATATATTTGAAATGTATGGAGTTATATAACGTTTTTGAAAAGGGAGGTTACAATTATTATGAACAAGCATTTAAAACATCTGCTGCTCACCATGTGCATCTTCGTATTCGGATTTGCCCTGACGGGATGTGGAGTAGCCACAACCACAAGCGTGAAGATCTCATCTGCTACAAAGGCGAGCTGTACTGTTTCTATTGGGTTTGATGATGAAATGATTGAATCTATGGCACGCTTATCTAACACAACAAAACAAGCTATAATAAAAGATGCAAAAAAATCTGGACTTAAATACTCCAAAAAGAGAATAAATGGTACTATTTATCATATGTTTATCTCAACTATAAAAAACTCAAGTTTTAAAGATATCGAAGACAATCTTAATAGTACCTCTGGATTTTCAAACGTATGCATAAGCAAAAATTATTTCTTTGCCACTTTTAACCCTTCTGCCTTAACTGTATCAACATCCGGATTATCTGACGAAGCTATGGATTTATCATCCTTCTACTTAAATATGAAGATAACCTTCAAGTCCAAGGTCAACTTCACAAACGGCACAGTATCCAAAGACGGTAAAACCGTATCATGGATCATCAAAGATGCAGACAAGGCAACAAGGCTCTGCGCTTCCACAACCAAGGTGAACAAAACCGCCAGAAGCAAGTCCGTCGTAAATGGCAAGACTTACAAACCTG
Organism: Coprococcus sp. AF16-22; assembly: GCF_003461545.1. Taxonomy (NCBI): domain Bacteria; kingdom Bacillati; phylum Bacillota; class Clostridia; order Lachnospirales; family Lachnospiraceae; genus Coprococcus; species Coprococcus sp. AF16-22. Next base: position 14,474 of record NZ_QTXH01000014.1, on the reverse strand, counting down.
GCAAGAAACTTACAGTATCTAATCCTAAGAGTCTTGCGAAAATGAAGCTGGACGGTAAGGCTGTAAAACCGGGCAAGGCCGTTCTTAAGAAGGGAACACACAAGCTCATCATCTGGTCCAAGGACGGCAAGGTACAGAGAGTAACTTTCAGAATAAAACAATCTGATTAACTTACACTAACATTTTTCATTAAAAAGCTTTCGGCTGGTCATATTACAGTCGAAAGCTTTTTGTTTCGATGCCATCAAAAATCGATGTTTAAATCTGTAAATTACTATACAATTTGGAGAATGACCCCTAAAAAAGCCCCAAAATTCGCTTTATTGAGGAATGTTTGCCATTTTATTGACTTTATCTGAAGATTGATTTAATGTATGCCTACCAGCTGGAATACAAATTTTATCGGAGGACTCTATTTGAAAAATACAAAACAGGGAAATTACCGTGGTGATACCTACACCACTAAGGAATCTGCTGACCAGATATTCGACCATGCATTTAAGAAAATGCTGACTTTATCATCCAAAGCTGTAACCAACATGATAAACGGTCTTTTTGGCACGGATCACAATCCGTCCACTACCACCATAACCTATCACTGGACTGAACACCAGGCTGATGGAACTCTAAAAACCACACTTGCGGATTCAATACTCATTCTCAATGACAAATATGCCTACCACATGGAAGCACAGATCACAGAAGATAACGAAATAGTTTTCAGGGTATTCTCCTATGGCTACGGCTATGCTGATGTAAATAAGGAAATACATACGACAGAATTTGACAACAAACCTGTTTACACCTTACACTTTCCCGAACCACGAATCATTTATCTTGGTGATGTATCATCGTCTGTTCCTGATGAACTACAGCTTAAACTTGATTTTCAGAACAACTCCCCATATATTTACTCTGTACCAACCGTAAAGCTGGCTCAGTTGAGTGCCCAGGAACTCAACGACCGCAAGATGATAATCCTTATTCCTTTTCATCTCCTCAAGTTGAGAAAACTTATGAACAGAAAAAACGGCCCAGATAAAACCACTATCAATTCGTTGAAAAATCTAGTTGAGACTGATATACTTCAAAGTATAGAAATCAATCAGCAGTTAGGTAATATCACGCCTTCTGATGCACATCAGTTGATATCGCTGACGAAAAAGTTATATACCTATCTGTATGATGCTTATACTGAGACAGAGGAGGTCTGGAATATGATTGATCAGTCTTTAGAACTCGAATCCGATGCACTGATTCTTAAGATGGAAGCTATGGAAAATACCATCAAGGACATGGATGTAAAAATGGCTGATAAGCTTGCTGAGATTGCCGACAAGGATGCTGAAATCGCCGACAAGGATGCTGAGATTGAACGTCTCAAGGCAGAATTAGCTAAGCTTCAGACCTGATAACATGACATCAGCCAGGATAGTAAATATCCTGGCTGATGTTTTCTTCTTTATCTCATATATGGCATGTCCCACAGCTTAAGCTTTGTTCCGATGCCTTCCCTCAGAGCTCTCTGGTAGCACTCATAGCCCCAGCCTACATCAAGGATCGGCATGCCGCCAAGGCTCACAAGAAAGATCTCGTCATCACTCGTTCGTCCCGGCTCGAGGCCACGCATTATGTTTCCCAGATGTCTGATCTCACTCTTCTCTATCCAGCCATCCGTCACCATATTTACAAAGTGTATTCCTGGTGTTCCAAGTGATATCCTGTTGCCATCCTCGTCCCACTCCTGATACACATTTACATATTCCTCATACATCTGTATGTTGTCTACAACCTTCGTCACGTGGTCCCTGACAAACTCCAGATCCATATCCATGGTTCCAGATGATATGATCGTGCATCCAGGCTTCACCCATGCCGGATCTATGACAGGCCATTTTCTCGGTTCAACAGATACCGCCTCCGCTATGATATCTGCATCCCTCACGGCCTCCTCCAGAGTATCGCAGATGATTATCTCCTTGAGACTCTTATAGTTCTCCCTGGCGTAATCCGCCAGTTCATGGGCTGTGTGCGAAGTCTTTGAGCTGCCCTTGATCTTCAGCACCTCCAGGTCCGGGAACTTTGCCATGATAGCCATGAGGCTTGTCCTTCCTATGACTCCTGCGCCAAGGATAGTCAGTACCTTGCTATCCTTTCTTGCAAGATACATGGCAGTAAGCCCGGGCATCGCTCCGGTTCTCATGGCACTCAGGAGATTGGCTGACATGTACGCAAGCGGCTGGCCTGTCTCCACGTCATTCAGTGTCGCCATGAGTATGGATCTCGGCAGACCCTTGTGCGAATTTCTGCCATTTGAGCCATACCACTTCTCACCGCACATATGGAATCTTCCTCCGAGATATGCCGGCATCGCCATGAATCTCCTGTCCGCCGAGTCCGCAAGCGGGAAGTTCGGAATGTCCGACTTCTCCGGAAATATGAGCTGTACACCGTGGTCGTTATGTGCTCTGCCGCCCATGAGATAGTCTCCCTCGCTGAGGAGTGTTATGACCTCCCCTATGGTGTCCACAGCTCTGTCCGCATCGAGTACGCCCGCCTTTATCATGTCCTCTTCATTCAGAAATAAGAATTCAACCTTGCTGTCCATACTGCCACCTCCTGCTGTATCAATTGGTTACTTAAAGCATCTTCTATAAATCTCCACTACATCAGACTTCGTCAGAGGCACCCTGCAATGCTCAAGGTCCTCTGATGCCGCCTTCTCAGCCATCTCGTCAAAGTCCTTCTCATAAGGCACGCCCAGCTCGCCGAGATCCGAGGTCAGACCCATATCCTCATATAACTTCTGTGTCTTTGATATTGCTTCTCGGGCTATATCATAAGGGTCCTTTGTCTTTTCTATATCCCATACATTCACGCCGTAATTTACCAGAACCGGAAGGCTCTTCTCGTTAAGAATGTAATCCATCAGAACCGGCGTGATGATCGCAAGTCCGTGTCCATGTGTTATATCATAGTAAGCACTCAGCTGATGCTCTATGGAGTGTGCCGGCCATGGGCCATCCTTGCCACACGCTATGAATCCGTTTATCGCCCACTCAGATGCCCAGAGGATATTTGCCCTGGCGTCATAGTTGTCCGGCTCTGAGACTGCCACCGGGCCGTACTTTATAAGGGTTTTAAGAAGAGCCTCCATCATGCGGTCCTGCATGTATGTGTCTCCATTATCTGCAAAATAAACCTCAAATATATGGTTCATGATATCCGCCACACCTGCTGCCGTCTGGTATGCAGGAACGGAAAATGTATACTCAGGGTCAAGTATCGCATAAGCAGGATAGAGCAGATCGGATGCGATATCCTTCTTCTGCTTTGTCTCCTCATTTGTGATAACTGCAAATGGATCCATCTCAGAACCCGTCGCAGCCATAGTCGCGACAGCTATGATCGGCATAGCATTCTCTATCTTCTCCGGGTGTCCGACCAGATCCCATGGATCACCGTCATAGCACGCTCCGGCTGCTATAGCTTTGGAACAGTCTATTGTACTTCCGCCTCCCACAGGCAGTATCACCTTCACATCATGCTCCAGACACATCTGCACACCCTTCTTCACCGTTGTGAGTCTCGGGTTGGGTTCTACGCCCGAAAGCTCAATATGGGAAATGTGACTACAGTCAAGTATCTTGATTATCCTGTCGTACAGCCCTGTTCTCTTTATACTTCCGCCTCCGTACACCAGCAGAACACTGTCTCCGTATTCGCTGATGTACCCTGGCAGATCATCAATGGCGCCCTTGCCAAATGATACCTTTGTCGGAATATTGTAAAAAAAATTCTCCATGTTATATCTCTCCTTTAGCTTATTGTTATTATTGATACTTTTGCTCTGTGGAGTACCTATTATATTGCTCAACAGAATTGCTTCATCAATAATATACGCCTCTGATCCATATGCTGTCTACCTGACAGCCTTGAATCTGTCATACCGTAGAGATGATATATCCACCACAGTCTTCTCGCCGAGCACCATCTGTGAGAGCATCAGTCCAACAGCCGGTGCCGTTCCAAATCCATGCCCTGTAAATCCACATGCCAGTATAAGTCCTGGAACCTCGTCAACCTCGCTTATGACTGGAACACCATCATAGCAGAGATCAAGCCATCCGCCCCAGGTCCTTACGATCTTGGCATCAGCCAGCATCGGTATGTATCCCATGATCGCCCTGCATCCGGCAGATACGGTAAGCGGTGAAGTCCTGAGCTCATCAAGTCCCATGTCCGTTGTCTCCTCAAGTCCCGAATCTGAGCCAAATACAAATGATCCGTGCTGTGACTGATGTCCGTAAAAGTCAGCGGATGCAACACCAAGCATGATGTCGAACATGTGCGGCTGCACCTCCGTAACCAGCGCCTCCTCAAAATACTTTGTCATCGGCACATCTATTCCAACTGTCCTTGCGATGAATCTGCTCTCATATCCGGCAGCCAGTATGACCTTGTCCGCCTCGAACACCTCACCTGATTCCAGTATGACCTTTCTGAGTTTTCCTTTCACCTTCTCAAGTGCAGCCACCTTTGCATCTGTGAAGAAATTTACCCCGAGCTCCGTTGCCCTCTTGTAGTACGCCAGAGTCGTCAGCATAGGATTGGCATGTCCATCCGTAGGACACCAGCTTGCGCCGATTATCTCGTCAGAGAGATATGGGCAGATCTCCTTCACCTCTTTGCCATCTATAATCTTCATGTCAAGTCCGAGAGAGTTAGCATTTGCCGCAAGATCCCTGAGCTTTTCCATATGGGCATCAGTCTTGCCAAGTCTTAAGTTGCCCTTCTGATAATACTCCACGTCAACTCCAAGCTCCTCGGAAAGTGTCGGCCACATATTCTGCACTGCATACATAGCGTATGGCAGCTCCCTTACATCTCTTCCTGACTGTCTGACTCCGCCTCCGTTTCGTGAAGATCCTCCGTGTCCTATGCTCGGACTGCCCTCAAGCACTATGACATCCTTCATCCCAGCCTTTGCCAGATAGTAAGCAGCAGCGCATCCATTTACACCACCGCCGATTATTATAACCTCTGCTGTATGTTTACTCATGAGCCTCACCTCCATCTCTCGCAAGTATGCGCATCTCTGTAGGTCTCATAGGTGCCCTGGACGTGGCCGGCTCTATGTCAAGAGGTGACACATGAAGTTCCCTTGCCACAATACCCTTCACCAGCTTGCCACAGGTCTGTCCCTGACACAATCCCATCCCACACCGGAGGAATCTTCTTATCTCTTCTATCGTCAGCATTCCCGCATGGACTGCCTGCCTTATCTCGCCCTTTGTGACCTCCTCACACCTGCACACCAGCATGTCGTCATCCGGTGCCGGAACATAAGGTCCTATGGCATCAAGTTTTTCTCTGATATCTATCATAACCGCACCTCCTTGAAAAATCTTGCCTTCATCACCATGTCCTTCGGCACCTTCATGGTCAGCAGATTGGTATGGTCAAATGCTTTTGCACTTCTGACACTTACGACCTCCGCCTCGCACACCTCATGACCATCACGGCCAAGTGCCACGCCCTTTGTTCCTTTCTCTGGTATCGGAAGAAACTCATATGGAAGTGTCACCGTTCCATAGCCATCCCCGGTGTCCTCGTCCACCAGGAATATGGCCTGTCCTGAACAGCTTGCAACGCACATGCCACATCCTATACATGGATTTTCCGTCACTGTCGGAAGAGAGGTTATATTTGCCCCTATGCTTATGCACCCCTTCGGACACGCATCCTGGCACGGGTTGCACGGGATGTTCTGGGTGCACTCTATAACCGGATGTATTCCCTTCCTGTGAGTCACTCCCGGATATCTCTCTATCTCGTCATCTGCCACAAAGCCGTGCTCCAGCAGATTCATCGATACATCTATGCCTTCCTCAGTCTTCTCGATCAGCTTGCCCCTGTTCTTCGGTGCAAACATTCCTTCACGGAGGCTTCCAAGTGCATCCTCAAGCTCCGATGCACGCTCTTCCATCTCTGATTTATCTATAAATCCGAGATCCTGCGATATGACAGAGCCCGCTATTCTGCCCTCGATCATGGCTGAGCTTGCCTCCTCGATTCCGGACACATCCCCGGCTGCAAATATTCCCGGCACTGAGGTTCTGCCCCATTCGTCACACTCAGGAACGTATCCCCCCGGAGTATCCTTCATCTTTACGCCCGCCTGCTTTAAAAGCTGTGACATAGGTGAAAGTCCAACGGCAACGCATATTGTATCAACGTCAAATGTCTTTTCTGTTCCCTCTATGAAATTGAAGTGGCTGTCGACCTGTGCGATCTTCACTCCTGTCACCCTGTCGGCTCCACTTGCCTCAACGATCGTATGTGACAGGTAAAATGGGACTCCACACCTCGATATCTTTGCAGCGTGTACTCCGTATCCTCCAATCCTCGGTGCCGCATCAACCAGTGCCACTACCTCACAGCCTGCCTGCATAAGCTGATAGCTGACTACAAGTCCTACATTTCCTGAACCGAGCATCAATATCCTGTTACCCGGCTTTATGTGATGAAGATTCATCATAGTCTGGGCGGCACCTGCGCCGATGACTCCCGGAAGTGTCCAGCCTTTGAAGGTAACCATGTTCTCACTGGCTCCTGTTGCCACAAGCACACTGTCGCCCTTGAAATGCTTTATCTCATCACCAATCCTGACTGTCACTTCTTTCTCGTCATAGAGACCCACAACTGTTGCATTAAGCCTTACATCCACACCCAGTTTATTTGCCTCCTCAAGAAGTTCGTAACCTATGTTGAATCCTCTTATCTTCGCCTTGTGTTCCTTTGAACCGAAGAACTTGTGTATCTGCTTGAAGAGCTGACCGCCCGGCTTTGCATTCTCATCAAATACTATCGGCTTCATTCCGTTCTTCGCAGCCTCTATCGCAGCTGAAAGTCCTGCCGGACCTGCACCTATCACTATCAGATCATATCTCTCTATCATAGCGGTCACCTCCTAAAAATCATTCTCTGCCGACGCACCATACTGCGTTCTCACGTCCATTCCCTCTTCCAGAGGAGTGATGCACGTTCTTATATTTGGCTTGCCATTTACGACCATGACACAGTCCGTACACCTCCCTATGGCACAGAACACCCCCCGCGGCTCATGTCTCTTCTTGGTGTATCTGTGTGTCATGACGCCCGCCACTCTGAGCGCCGCCGCGATCGGCTCGCCCTCTATTCCCTGAAGCGTCTGTCCATCATATGTAAAATTCACCAGCCTGCCCTCCGGGGTGTCCCCCAGTATCGGGTGAGTTAATATCCTATCCATAGCCATTCCTCCTTTTTGTGTGTTCAATTAACTTGGTGAAATGGTAAACCCTTGTATCATGCCAGAGTCAATGTACTTGATTTGTTTTTGCGAAATTCGTTAGATAGGAAGATTTAGCGGTCATATGGCTTAATTTTATTAAGTAATATCAAAGAAAATAGAATTTGATTAGGTGGTGTGTTACGATACAGTTATATGAGATCAGAAATTGGAGATTATATTATGAAGAAAAAGGATACTTTCAAGATTGGGGAATTGTCTAAGCTGTTTGATATCGGCGTGGATTCTATCAGATATTATGAGAAGGTTGGGATACTGCACCCTGTGAGAAATGACGAGAACAATTACAGGATGTACACCATTGATGACGTCCGCCGTCTTGCGCTTATACGTGAGCTGCTGAGACTCAGCTTTTCCACTGACCAGATCCGTGAATATGACGAGGACAGAAATGTCGATAGTACGACATCCCTGCTCAGAGCCGAGCTTGACGTGGTTGACGCTGAGATTGCCAAGCTCAAAGCCACCAGGGACAGTATCCAGAACCGGCTGGACACCATCACATCCCTTTGCAGCCCGGATATACAGGATGAATTTGAGACTATTGTGATAAAGGAGCTTCCAGACCGGAAGTGCGTCATGGTCACTGACGACAATCTTCCTGATAATTATGTCTCCTATTATGTGGTCAAATATATGCAGAGCCACAACACCAGGATTGACACAATAGGTGCCTGCGACTGCTATACCCTTGATATCCCCGGGAGCAATCCAAAATCCAAGTATTACCGTACCAAGAACGTATTCTTCTTCGCACCATACCTTGAGGACGCCGATTGCAATTATGTACTTCAAGCAGGAAGATATCTCTCCATGACATACAAGGGCGCCCTGACCAAGACAAAGAAACTGCTGCCACAGCTCTATACATACGCACAGGATCATCAGCTTGAGATTGCCAGTGACCCTGTTGAAATGTGTCATATAGATGATTATGAGACCAACGATGACAGTGAGTACATAATTGAGCTGCAGCTCATGATAAAATAACCATTTTGCCGCAGCTCATTCTGTTCTCTAAAAATGTAATTACAGATACTCACTCATGAACAGCTCCGTGTCGTATGGGGTTATCACCATTTTATCACGCTCATTCTCCACTGTGTCATTATTCAGATACAACGCAGTGTCAAACACAATGTCAGCGTCCTCCCTGTTGTCCACCAGCACTCCTCTGCCCATGACATTGAGCGCGATAAGATCATAGAGATGCGGCTTCTTCACATTAACCATGGAATAGCATACCGCTGTGACTCCTGAAAGATTGCTCTCCAGATTATTACCACCGGTATTCATGTGTACTCCACTAAGCGACATATTCATGTCACACCAGATAAACTCCCGCTTAACACAGTCAAATATTACAGGGATGCACACCATGCTGCCCGCCGTTAGATCCAGCTTCTGCTCCACCATCTTTGGCTCATATATCTCGCCCGAATTCACATCAGCTCTCTCCATCCATCCAAACATTGCGTGAGGCATGTCCGCATAAGTCTGGCCTGTATAACTGTACACCTGGTACACCACATATCTTGCACCATATCTCACAACGGAATCTACGTCCACATCAAGAAACTCACTGACACCATCACCATCCACAGGACCACCATTTACAATGTCTCCCGAATGACATGCCTTATACTTCTCAGATTTCAGATTGGTATATGACACATGCTCCATGTAGTTCCAGTTCTCGTCAAATATAGCCGCCGACAGGTCTATGTCGACTCTTCCATCGTCATACGACTCCAAATCACATTTGTCCATATTCGTCCACCATATAAATGCCCTCACAGCATTTGTCTGCGAAGCCATAGGGAGTCTCGAGCCTCTGACTATAGTCTTAAACGCCTTGCTGGCACTTCTCTGGCTGAATGGAACCACATAATTCCTGTAATCATCAGACAGATACACCTTGCCCATAGGCTCCCTCTGTCCATAGATCTTCACAAGGGCATTTTCGCAGATCCGAACAACTTCCTGACAGTACCTCTCATCTATATCTGGCAGATCGTTTCGCTCGCTGTGGCACTTTGCAAGGCTGCCCTTTTGGAAGAACACTCTTACATCCGCCTGCTCAGCTCTGTGCAGGAAATGCTCTCTCACCTGAAGCAGCACCGGTGTCGACACCTTCTCCGCCACAGACGCAAAGCTTCTTATAACAGGCTCTTTATATGTCTCTCTGAGCAGTTGGTCCAGTCGCCTTACCAGTTCACCTGGTCTCTTCACCAGTTCTGCAAGCGCACTTTCATACTCACCGTAAGCAAGGTCAAACTCAACCTTTCCTGCAAATGTCTCTATTTTTCTGTTATTTCTCAGCTTGTCAAATGCATTTATCGCCCTGTCATACTCCAGAGTGTATCTGCTGCAGTCAAACTCAGAAGGATGGATCCTCTCCCCAATTCTGATCCATCTCTCCTTATATCTGAGCATATCCTCCTCTATATTCGGACAGCCAGACAGAAGCTCCATGATCATCCTTCTCTGTCTGCGTGAAAAGCTTCTGTATCTAGTATTCTCCGCAAGACTCACATCACCATCACTCATGGCAGTCACAAGTCTCAGCACATCAGTTGCAGTCTTTACATACTTCCTGAGCTCACTGACATTTGCCAGAGGCTTCTTCTGCAGATAGAGCGCGGCGATGTATGCAGCATTCTCCTTGTGTGGTATGTTATCAGGCAGCTTCATATTCTCAGTCTCGAATAAATATGCTATATCCTCCCTGTCAGTTCTTGATATGGATGTTCTCGACGTACAGATATTGTCAAATATCTGTCTCACATCGTCCTCGCTTCCAAGCTGCAAAACCTTGACCTTCGTCTCGTCAAAAAGTGGCAGTCTGTCATTTACACGCTTTCTGTGATTCTTTGGATACAGGATACCATCTGACCAGTAATGCACCATCGCATTTATATACAACTCAGAAAAATGTGCATCCATAACGCCCTTAGGGAAATCGGCATACATAGGCATATATACAACATTTGCACCTTTCAGCTTCATAAGCGTAGCTTTGAGTTCAAAGTAAAAATCTGACAGTTCGTTGACACTGTATGTTCTGAGAACGTCAAATACCTCCCTGGAAAATGTATATCCAAGTTCTTCGATGTTCTTCATAATGGCCGTTATGTAGCGATCATTTGCCACCTTTGCAGTACCAATGCCAAGTATCACTTTGTTTTTACGCCTGAGCAATATCTCGTTCATAGCTTTTCTCCTTATTAATGAGGAAACCGGTGGCGGTAAGCTTTTACATTTATCATCCCAATTAAGAAGGAACCACCACCATAGCCTCTTTGTGTTTCGCGATAATCAATATATCAAATCGAAACTGTCCAATCAATGAACCGCTAGTTTAAAATGAACATCGTCTCTTGCAATCACGGACTTTGGCTCGTTGCTCTGCGCAAATACAAAAGACACATAGAGTATATGCCGCACTGTTTACTCTATGTGCCTTTTAATTTTATAGTTTTCGCTTTATATAGAAATTATGAATTCATCCCTCAAGCGCGACCTTTACAGCCTTTTTCTTTCTGGGAAGACAGAGCTGGAGCACCACCGCTATGGTTGCACCAACTGCAGTTCCTGATGACATGAAGTAGTTCAGGAACTGAGGCATTGCATTTACCACATCTGTAGGAATGACTATAGTTGCCACAGCTGCCACGACTGAGATTCCCACGATAAGTGACGATCTCTCATCAAGTGGCTCACTCTGTATGATCTTAATTCCATTTGATATGAGCAGGATACATACAACCGCAAATACTCCGTTTACGACAGGGGTCGGTATACATGATATGATGGTCATAAGCTTTGGACATACACCGAGTACCATGAGGATCATACCACCTGCAATGATAGCCATGCGGCTTCCAACCTTTGTGATGGCAAGCACGCCGGCATTTGAAGAATAACCTGTCATTGGAGTTCCGCCGAACAGTGAACCAACAAGACATCCAACACCTTCACCTATGGTAGCACGATCTATTCTCTTATCGCTGAGATCCTCACCTGTGATGGCGCTGATCGTCACCCATGTTCCTGTTGTATCGAGGAGCACGATAAGGTAAATGAACATCATGAGTATACAGGACTTAATCTCAAACTTTGGAAGTCCAAAGTGGAAAAACTCAGGCAGCTTGAACCATGCTGCATCGTGTACTGAACTAAAGTCCGCAGCTCCCATCGCTGCTGCAACCACTGTTCCAGCAACCAGTGCAAGTATTACGGATACCATGTGAAGTATCCTGTTATGCTTAAGCTTGTACTGGAGTATCATACATACGATGAGCACTCCTGCAGCAGTAAGCCCTGATGCTACATTTGCACTTAAGTTTCCATCTGAGCTTGCTATTCCCTTGGCCGCTGTAGGTGTCAGCGATATTCCAACTATAAGTATGATGATACCACCGATAAATGGAGGTATTGCCTTTCTAACGAATTTCGAGAAGCCCTTAAATATACCCAGCAATACGATCATGATTGCTCCGGGTATCAGACTTCCTATCATTGCACTGACTCCCATGGTCGCGCCTATCGTACACATAGCTCCAAGCGGTACATACGATGGTCCCTGTATGATAGGGTACTTCATGAAGAATCCCGCCTGCAATATAGTTGCAATTCCACATGCAAAGAAACTCATCTGAAGGAAAAATGATAACTCTCCTCCTGCCAGTCCTATCGCCGCTCCAAGTATCAACGGCATGATATACAGATCCATTGACAATACATGCTGCATTCCGAGAAATGCCGCCTTGCCACAGCTTATCTTCTCATTTACGCCAACTATGAGCTGGCTGTCATTTTCTATTATCTTCTTATCTTCCATATAAACGCGCCTCCTTATCTGCTGTCACATAATCCGCATTTTCATCCTACAATTTATCTGCAAGCTGCTTTCTGAGAATTACAAGCTCGCTGTTTATTTCATCTATCAGGCTTCTCTCATCTATACCGCAAGCGAACTTTCCGCCCTGATATACTACCTTTCCATTTACTATCGTTGTATCGATATTTTCCTCGGATGATGCATATACGACCGTCGCCTTTGCATCATGCATAGGTGCCGACTTCAGATGATTAGGGTCAAATATTATTAAGTCCGCATTCTTGCCAGACTCCAATGTTCCCAGCTTGTCAGCCATTCCTATTGCCTTTGCTCCCCCTGCCGTCGCCATGTGTATGATATCATCTGCGCTGATGACTGCTGCATCTCTGTGTATTCCCTTCTGTATGAGAGCCGCCAGCTTCATACTCTCCAGCATGTCCGTACTGTTGTTGGATGCCGCACCATCTGTTCCTATAGATACATTTACCCCTGTAGCAAGGCTTTCAGGAATAGGTGGTATTCCTGAACCAAGATAAAGGTTAGGTGCAGGATTGTGGCTTATCGACACTCCATATTTTGCAAATCTCTCTATGTCATGAGGTGTGAGGTTTACGCAGTGGACTGCCAGGAATTTGTCTGTTAGGAAACCTATCTCCTCAAGCATATCCACTATATCCTTGCCGTAATATCTTCCGCACATCTCATTGTCGACCTCGGTCTCCTTGATATGCATTGAATATCTCACGTTCTCGCTGAGACAATACTCAAGCATCTCCTGATAGCCTTCCTTCGTGGTCGACCATGTAACATCCGGACCAGTCCATATCGAAAGCATGTCATTTTCTTTATATGCTTTCTTCAGTGCATCCACTTCCTTCATGGCCTTGCCAACAGGCTCAAGGAAGCACTTCGGCATTCCGTATTCCTCTCCGGTATCCTGAAATGTTCTGATAAATACACTACGGATACCCGTTGATACCATTCCCTCTATACAGGAATGAGCCAGTTCAGAATCCTGATTGGTGTAGAAAAACTCACTCATGGTCGTACATCCACTCTTTATTGCCTCCATACATGCAAGCTGTGCTGCCAGCTCATGCTGATGTGGTGTCATATACTGTCCATATGGGAGTGCTGAAAGATTCAACCACTCTATCAATCTGTGATCAGCTCCAAGACCTTTCAGGAAAGACTGGAATATATGTATATGTGTATCTATAAATCCCGGAAATACCACCTTGCCCTCGGCATCTATCACACGTCCGGCGCCCTCACATTCCTGAAGCTCCTCCGGTGTCAGCTCATTCATTTCCTTTATCAGAGTTATCTTCTCTCCCTCTATTCCTATGATTCCTTTCGCATACACTTTTCTGTCCTCATCCATTGTGTGTATCTGCGCATTTTTGATTATCAGATCATAACTCTCCATAGCTCATTCCTCCTGACTTTGAATATCCACTAAAAAAGGAGTCCTTCCCCGGCAGTGTGTGTTTAAACATTCCACACAAACTGCTTTCGAAAAGACTCCTTTGTCCTGTTCTAAATCTTCTGTATTACATTTTCATTTTCCGCGGTATAAACAAAAAAGGAACCAAATAGCTATCTGTTTTGGTGTTAAGGAAAACAGATAAAACTTTTGGTTCCTGATGGCTCGTATCTTAGCACTATCCCGTCAAATGGTCAATACTCATAACCTCTGTTGTTATATTTTTATTTTTTTAAAGGACTTTACCTTAATATCTTATGTTTATGCCATTTTTGCTTAATATTTTAAGGTAAAGAAAAAGCCTGAACCCCTTGATTTTCCTTAGGTTTCAGGCTTTTAATTTAATGCCGGCGACCGGAATCGAACCGGTACGGGAGATTAGTCCCGCAGGATTTTAAGTCCTGTGCGTCTGCCAGTTCCGCCACGCCGGCATTCTGCACCTTATTAAAAGGTTTAGAAAATGGGACCTATAGGGCTCGAACCTATGACCCTCTGCTTGTAAGGCAGATGCCCTCCCAGCTGAGCTAAGATCCCATTTGTTAAAAAGTATTCTGTTATGAATACAGCGCCCCGGATGGGGTTCGAACCCACGCCCTCCGCCGTGACAGGGCGGCGCTCTAACCAGCTGAGCCACCAGGCCATATTCATTGTTTCTTATTATTAGTAAGAGTGGACGTTCGGGGACTCGAACCCAGGACCGATCGGTTATGAGCCGATTGCTCTAACCAACTGAGCTAAACGTCCTCATTTAAGTGGGACCTATAGGGCTCGAACCTATGACCCTCTGCTTGTAA
>NZ_QTXH01000013.1:0-74576 GCF_003461545.1 Coprococcus sp. AF16-22 | reverse complement strand
TTTCTGTAAATGAGCATAAAGAAAATGAGGCTGTAATATAGCCAATGCAGTATTTAGCATTGCCTAAAAAGGATAAAGAAGATAAGGAGACTCCATGGACAGAAAAACCGAAGCCCTAAACTACCTGAAACAATACCCTAAGATGACAAAATGGATGAATACCTGCATTTGCTGTGGCACAATGGGTTATAACCCTGATATGCCAGAAAAGATTACTTCGAGAGATGGCAATGGAGAATATAACACTGTATTTTCAAGAAACATAAAGAAGTATTTTTTCCCACTTAGAGTAAATGACATGGGGATGTGTGACATTTGTCAGAAATATTGGAGAGAAAATCACTAAGTAACTTGATATGATGAAATTGAGGCTTGCATCAATAAGCTAAATAGAAAAGGAGGATAATCATGGAATTTATATGTTACCCAAAGTGTTCAACCTGCCAGAAGGCAAAGAAATGGCTGGACGAGAATAAGATCGAATACACGGAGCGCCACATTGTGGATGATAATCCTACATATGATGAGCTTAAGAAATGGTATGGTAGGAGTGGACTTCCGCTCAAGAGATTCTTCAATACGAGCGGCATGCTGTATAAGGAGATGAAACTGAAGGACAAGCTTCCGGACATGAGCGAGGATGAGCAGTTGCAGCTTCTTGCGACAAATGGCATGTTGGTGAAGAGACCGCTTGTCGTTGCTGAAGGTTTCATGCTGACTGGATTTAAAGAAAAAGAGTGGACAGAGAAGATGCTGTAGTAGGAACGTCCCCGTGGAGAAAAAATGAAAAAAATTGATGTAAACAACAGTTGGGAAATGCATCGCGTAGGCGATGACGATTGGATCATTGCGACAGTGCCGGGATCGGTGTATGGGGATCTGCTGCAGGCGGGCAAGATGGAAGATCCGTTCTGGAAGGACAATGAGATAGAAGCACTGAAGCTGATGGATTACGATTATGAGTACCGCACCAGCTTTTCGTGTGATGATGAGCTGCTGGGATCGGATGAGGTTATCCTTCGGTTTGAAGGGCTGGACACCATTGCGGATATCACGCTAAATGGTGTGAAGCTTGGACACGCCGACAATATGCACAGGACATGGGAGTATTCGGTAAAGGATACCCTGAAGCAGACGGATAATATATTAAGTGTATATTTTTATTCGCCGACAAAGTTCATCGCAGATGCATTTGCGAAGGCTCCAACACGGGGAACCGAGAATGCCATGAACGGATTTGTACATATCAGAAAAGCTCACTGCATGTTTGGCTGGGACTGGGGCGCACATCTTCCAGATGCAGGAATATGGCGGCCGGTCAGCTTGCTTGGAATTGATACCGCACGGATAGATTCTGTTGAAATCCTGCAGCATCATGATCAGGACTCAGTGGAACTTGATATAAAGCCGGAGATAGAATTTGCCCGGAAGTATATTGGTTCTGGATCAGAGACGGGACAGCTGAGTGCAAACGTTAGAGTAGTAGATCCGGTTGGAAACGAAATTATAAATAGAATATTAAATGAAGATATCACGAAGAATATACATATAGACAACCCACAGCTCTGGTGGCCTCGTGGGTATGGTGAGCAGAACCTTTACACTGTTTCCGTTGACCTTGTGAAAGATGATGGTACGGTGGTTGACAACTGGACGAGAAAGATCGGCCTGCGGACAATAACCATGGACCGCACAAAGGACAAATGGGGTGAGAGCTTTGCCACCTGCGTAAACGACGTAAATATATTTGCCATGGGTGCCGATTACATTCCGGAGGATCATCTTCTTGGACGTGTGACACCTGAGACCACAAGAGCTCTGCTTGAGAAGGCGGTATTTGCGAACTTCAATTCTATACGTGTGTGGGGCGGTGGATATTATCCTGACGATTGGTTCTATGATATGTGTGATGAGATGGGACTTGTGGTGTGGCAGGATTTCATGTTTGCGTGTGCTGTCTACGATCTCACACCAGAATTTGAGGCAAATATCACCGCGGAATTTATTGACAACTTAAAGAGGATCCGCCATCATGCGTCACTCGGGCTTATGTGTGGCAATAATGAGATGGAGCAGTTTGTTAAGGAGAGAAAATGGGTGAGCAAGGACAGCGAGGTGCGGGACTATATTATTATGTACGAGCGAATTCTCCCTAAGATCATGAAGCAGTATGCTCCACAGGTATTTTATTGGCCAGCGAGCCCGTCCTCAGGTGGTTCATTTGATGATCCGAGAGACGAGAACCGTGGTGATGTGCATTATTGGGCTGTGTGGCATGGTGATAAGCCATTTTCTGAGTACAGAAAGTTTTACTTCAGATATCTTTCCGAATTCGGTTTCCAGTCATTTCCTTCAAAGAAAACTGTTGAGACATTTACGGATGATGAACGTGATATGAACATCTTTTCATACATTATGGAGCGGCATCAGAGAAATGGCTCGGCAAATGGAAAGATAATGAATTATATGCAGCAGACATATAGATATCCATCTGATTTCGAGACGGTTATCTACGCATCGCAGCTTCTGCAGGCGGATGCCATCAGGTATGGCGTCGAGCATTTTCGAAGAAACAGAAATGATGACAGGTGCATGGGAGCGGTGTACTGGCAGTTCAACGACTGCTGGCCGGTTGCATCCTGGTCCAGTGTGGATTACTGCCAGCGCTTAAAAGCACTTCACTACTATGCAAGACGTTTCTTTGCACCGATCATGATCTCCTGTGAAGAGGAGGGCTTGCTTGGAAGCGGACAGGAGCTGGTGAGACTTCCATTTGAATTCCCGAAGTCCATACGCCTCTGCGTGGCAAATGAAACCATGAACACAGAGAAAATACTTGTGTCCTGGCAGTTGAGGGATGCGTCAGCTAGTGTTCTTGAATCTCACGAGGAGGAAATCACTGCGCCAGCGCTGACGAGCGTATGGCTTGACAAGGTTGAACTTCCTGGTATCGACATTTACCACCAGTATGTGAGCTATCAGGCAAGTATGAAAGGACAGGTAATATCAGAGGGGACTGTCATATTCTCATATCCGAAGTATTTCTGCTACGAGGAGCCTCATTTGCAGGCGACAGTGGATGGCGACTATATCACAGTCAGTGCGGATGCTTATGTGAAGAGTGTGGAGATCCTGAACCAGAATGAGGATCTTATCCTGTCGGATAACTATTTTGACCTGAATGCAGATTCAAAGACTGTAAAGGTTATAAGTGGAAGTGTGGATAAGCTGAGACTTAGAAGTGTATATGATATAAATTGACCTTGATAGGATAGAGTTACAGATAGTAAATGCCAGCGCTTAAAATGCGCTGGCATTCTCAATTTTCATAGTTTCGAAGATGAGAGATAAATTAGTATATCCCCGCAGGATACAGATCGCCATCCGGAAGAACAGGTGGCTCTTTTTCGGCATTCTCAGGTATAACTTCCTTGCGTTCACCAGGGGCAAGCTTGATCGTTCCGGCACTTGACTGTACATAGATCACGCTGTAGCCGATATTTTCTACATATAATGGCTTTTCGTCTGTATATTCGGAGTAGAACTCGATATTCTGATAATGCGGGAAATATCTCACGTCAACAAGCTCATTGCATTCCAGCCCTTTATTGTATGCACTTATCAGAAAGCTGTCCTGAAATGTTCCGACGTGCGGGTATGCCGAATATTCGCAGGGAGTGTTGTCTTCAGAATCTTCTGGCACATAATACAGTGAATGAAAGTAATACTCACAGAAATTGGCAAGTACAAGAAGAACTTTTCCCGGTTCTATAACAGGTCTGAGCAGCGTGTCCATTCCTTTATATTTCATCTTCAGGACTTCATAGTCTGGAATAACATCTGAGTACTCATTCTGATGTTCCCAGTCGCAGTACGCAAGAGGACAGTGATACACGCTGTTCATAGTTGTGACAACGAGCTCCTCGGCCTCGGTATCTACATGTATATCATTTACAACCGAAGTATGGATCCATGTGCCATCTGTGAGTCTTTGATGTCCGGTTACGACGCCGTGTCCCATCTGGTATCGTTCGCCATCTGATACAAATGACTCAATATACCAGTAGTGAAGCATGAGCTTTTCGTTATCATTTACCAAATTGTCAACATAGGAATCGATGATCTGCTGTCCTAGAAGCTCATAGCTGCTTCCCGGAAATGGTCTGGACATTCCCATCACTATCCTGCGTCCGTTATATGAAAATACCAGCTTGATCACCATGCCGTAGTCCTTTATGACGCCCTTTATATCATATTTATCTGAATATACATTTATCTCCTGCTCGAGCATTGAACTATCCATACCAGAGGCCACCTCACTTCTCTATATTTTATAGTATACTAATTATCTATCCTTTTGCCCGGATTGGTCAATCAACTGGTAGTTTAATAGAAATGAGATAATGTTCGAATTCCTAATTATTATCTCTGTGGTATGGTTATCAATCGAGATTTATATCTTTGTAGATATCGGATACATAGGTTTCTTTCATTGTATTAAATATTTGGTGCTTGATGTTTTCAAATATTACATCTGCGGATTCTTTAATTTGTTTATCGATGGTAGTTGCAGTATCAGGAAAATCGTAAAATTTCAGTAAATTGTCAGAAGGCTCTGCTACCAGTTCATAAACATCATAAATGGTGAGCTTGGACAGATCACAGTTTAAGTTCGTCCCACCTGGACCGGGCTTAGAAACGATCAAGTCCTTTTTCTTTAGGTCCAGCATGGTATATCTGATAATAGATGCATCAGCTCCTGTGTGAGCAGCGATAAAGTTGCTTGTTATTTTTTCATCTTTGTGTAAATAGCATATGATGAGGATCTGTAAAGCTAAGGTGTATTTTGTTGAAAATCTCATGTGTGTAAAACTCCTTTCGAAAAATTGTGAAAAAATACTTGAACTGGCCAAGAATTTGTCGCAAAATGACAACAGATTAAAAGTTTGTTGCGAGTACACAACAAACTGAGCATATTACAATAAGAGTGTTAAATCAAGAGTAAAAAAGAGAATTAAGGAAACATATGGACAAAGAGAAGTATATTATATCTTGGAATCTAGCAGGCTATACCTAGAATGCAACCAAAGAAAGCTTAGGGAGATCGCCTTAAGAGGGCTTGCAAGTGCATAAAAAAGAGGCGCCAGAGGCCTGGCTTTTCGGGCTTTCGGAAGTGATATCTGGAAAAGACAATAAATATCTGGACATACTAAGAGGCGAGTTCCAAGGTTATGTAATGGTATTGCCGAAGGCTTATAGAAATGATTTTAGATCAGCTATAAATGTGCTACTTATCAATGCGGAGGGCTATCACGAACATAATACTAGGATCCTTGATGGCTTAGAGGATTCTATCTTATATGAGTACGTAGATATAGATACTGATTACGGATATTTCCGAGTTGTGAATGCACATATACCACACACTTGCAATGAGAATAGACAGGAGTGGTATCAACAAAGCCGGAAAGACTTTAAGATGGTACAGCTCTTGTCATGGAGGGATTTTTAGACGAGGGAACTGATGAGTTCTTCGGATATTGTGAGTCAAAATACGTAATAATAAAGAAAAAGATACTACTAGTAAAAAAAGAATAAAAATATGAGTGTAGGGTATTGAACTCATAAACAGCTTATGGTATAGTGAAAATACGATATGAGTGCAGTAGCTACCACTCATATACAAATAATAGAAGAAAGGAGTGAAGTCTATGAGGATCCAGTTTTTTCCAGGACCAGAGCTTGAAGAGAAGTTAAAGGTCGAGGCTGCAAGTCAAGGAGTCAATGTGAGTATTATTGTCATTGATGTTCTTAACAAGTTTTATGGTTTGGTTGGCCCTAATTCCAAAACAGAAGCTCAGATCGAAAAAGATGTACTAAATGAGATTGCCGCATATGTTTCTGATTCGGCAAATGCTGGAACTGAATTTGATATCAACGCAGCATCTGCAACCTATACTCAAATCGATATGACATATGCAGGAAAGCCTAAAGTAGTAAAGGCAAGGATTGGTAAAAAATTTGCCAGAGAGATTGGGCTACCTGGAAGATTCCAAAAGGTAGAGCAGGTATTACTGCAGAATGGTAAGCCCAAAAGAACTAGTGGAAATCGAGCTGCTATCTATCGGATTCTTAGTTGAATAAGGCAACAGTCATCAGAGACACCGAGAAGTTTGTCGAAAGAAAATGTAAAAACAAACTATATCAAGAGCGGAGATATGATATAAAGGAGATAAGATGCAGAATAATAATATCACAATTACTTTTAAAGTAAACGAAAAGGAATACTGGAACTTCAAGCGGGTATGTAGAGCAGAGAGGAAAATCCCTGCGGTGTTGTTGAGGGGGTTCATAACGAAGTATAGCGAAGAGAATAAAGAGTATATTGACGAAAATGAGGCCCTTGACGAATTAGAATTGGAAGAGGAGGCTCTGGAGTTAGAGTATTATTATAATGAGGTGCTGGGAGGGTACGACGAAGAGGATAAAGGTGAGGTGTATGATAATAGCTACGATTTTTAACTTATAAGCTTTACCTGATTATAAAAGCGTTCCTGATCTTTTCTATGTCTGCGTTCTACCTTGCTATTGTGGCGAGGTGTACGCGGACGGATCAGTTTATGACTGTTCATCAATTATTTTGACCTGAATGCAGATTCAAAGACTGTAAAGGTTATAAGTGGAAGTGCGGATAAACTGAGACTTAGAAGTGTATATGATATAAGTTGATCTTGATAAGAGAGATTTATAAATGGTAAATGCCAGCGCATTATATATGTGCTGGCATTCACAAGAAAGGAGAAGCCATATGAGCTTTGCATTGTTTCTGGACATAGATGGTGTATTGAATACCCGGACGACAGTTGTGGGGGCGCCCAGTGGGAGAACAGGGATAGACGAGTCCAGAGTGAGGCTGCTGAAAAAGGCGTTAAAACAGTTTGGCAAGGCGGAGATCGTTCTGACTTCGGATTGGAAGCTTATGAGAGAAGACGGGGACGACTTCTCATATCTTGTATCTATGCTGGGCAAATTTGGACTAAGCCTGTCTGGAAAGACAACCGATGTCTGGGTTGGCAGAGGTGAGGGCATCCAGAGCTATCTGGCGGAACATCCTGGGATAGATGAATACGTGATACTGGATGACAACACATTTGATTTCTCCAATTATCCTAAGCTTTGGGAACGGCTGTTGCTTACCAATGGCATAGAGAATGCCGAATATGCTTCAAAGACACCGGCGATTGAGGCGATGCTTTTTCTGGAAGCAGTTAAGGATTGAAAAGCAACATAAGAAAAAACTTAGACCGTCCTGAAAGGGTATTCGTGCGAGACTCTGCGGATCACGCCTGTCAGTTGCTCCATAAGCCTTTTTTCTACATCTTCGAAATGAACCCTGCTCATGAGATAGGCATATGAGTGCAATGCAATGATAGAAAGTACTGCATCGTGTTGTTCGGATTCATTCAGATTATCAAAGTCTGGATAGGAAAAGGTGAGATTATTTCTTGCTTCTGTGAGAAAACATTTGTCCATAAATTCGTATATATCCTTGTATTTCTTAAATATTTCCTCTGATTTCAAAAAACGGATAAATGTATTTTCTGAGTAGTCCAGTGGAAAAGTGGAGGTGTAATATCTGCTGAAAAGCAGCTCCAGTCTGGATATAAAAGAGCTGGTGAAAGCTGTCGTGATCACATCCCTCAGTTTGTTGTAATAATTCAGCCATGTTACATATTGTTCTATCTCTGCATAGGAATCACCAGAAAAAAGCTCGTTTACCAGGATGGGAGCCATCTTGTTCTTCATGATAGTTATAACAGCATTCTCATCAAGCTTTAGTTCGTCGCAACAGGTCTTTACTGTAAAATTTCTTACCTCATCAAATCCGAGCAGGTAGTTGGGATCCACATTGTATAGATCACATAGATCCACAAATTCATCAAGTGAAGGGAGCCTTTCCATCTTTTTACTTTCAAAATTGGACAGGGTGGAACGATTGCTGAGGTTTATGGATTCACATACCTTCGCTTGCGTCATACCTATACCCTTTCTTGCTTTACTTAAACGATTCTTAAACTCAATAAAATTGTTGGTATGTGTGTCACTCAGACTGTGCTTTCCCATATAATTTTCTCCGTTGATTTTGCATATTATTGGCGTAATATCGATGCATTTAAATTAGCTTTTTATAGATTATATCACTAGTGACACAAATATGATACATTAATAATGAGAAAAATGATGAAAAGGTGTTAAAAAATGCGTACATACAAATACATAAAATTGCTGTAAGCTAGAATAAGCATTGAGTGATACATTTGAAAAGGAGGAATTTGATAATTTGATGATGAATAAATTAAAGGCGAAGAAGATGTGTGTGGATTATCTTAAACAGCACACACTGGAATTTCATGAGTGCTTAGATACAGATAATGGCAGTACGGGTATAGTAGTGGCACTGCCACATTGCTATGATTGTCCGGACAAAAGGCTAGAGGCGGAGCTGTCTTTTTATGATTCATGCATTGAGGCAAGGGTGTTCTATACTCAGAACGCAGCTTCCTGGGTGGAGGAATCAACTAATAAGGATGCCCTCTACAGACTTATGAACTTTATCAATGCCAGAGTCTGGCCTCAGAGCCACGATGGAGCAGATGGAACATTATATAGTGCAAATTGCCTGATATGTCCACGTATTTATGTTACTGAGGATGACAGCTATGATATAACTGCGACAACGATGATCGATTATAATATATGCGATATGGCGCCGCTGGAGGTTATGGATGCGGTTACGGTGTCAATGCCACAGATATTGAATGAGCTTAGTGCTCCTATATTTCTTTTGGTGCTGGGCAAGATAGACGTTGAGACCGCAATGCAGCTTGTCCGGGAGAAATTCGGTATGGAGTGATTGACAGATTTAATAGTTGATATACGAGTAAAGGGTTTTTTCTGTAGACTAAAGAGAGAAAAAGATGAAAGGAAGCGTTAGATGAGAAAAAATTTATATCTTTCTGAATTAGGCATTTCAAGAGCGATATATGCTGGGAATTTTGTTACTGAGAAAAAAAGATATAGAATGTATCAACGATATAAATATGGATTTGATTACCGAGATATTTTTAACATAGATGCATCTTTTGCTGAGTGGCTCTATTCACATATGCGCATGTACAGAGAGAATAGTATTCATGATGAAGAATTGCATACTGTTATATTTGAGGGAAATGAATTTTCTATCGGGGAAGCTATAGATTGGATCATACAAAAGACCGGTGAATATTTGCGGTATAAGTACTATTTGGATACACATTTTGACTATGTAACCAGACATCCGTTTAAAGGGAAAATGCTTTGCAGGTTAAATCCATCTATCAGAGAATATTTAGAGGATTATGATTGGTCTGAAGAAAAGGAGCATGAAGTCGAGGAAGATTACATTAAGGCTGGGAGACTTTTTCTAGAAATAATGGGATACTGCTGGCTGTAATTGGACACACAAGTAATAGAGGGAGGAACTTTTATATTGTACGTGCGAAAGGAGAATAAGAGAATGGGGAAAGATTTTATCGATGAATTTATACCGTCAAAAGATACAAGAGCTTACCTGCATAGCATTCATTATGAATTCACGGATTTGGAGAAGGCAACGATTGTTGCAAACCATATTATGATTTCATATGAAGAAAAAGTAAAATGGCTAAATAATTTTATGCACCAAATATCTGATGACGCGTTAAAAGATAGAATATCAAAGGCATTAGAGAATTTATCTTATAATGAATCTTTTTTTGACTTTGTATTTATTCCACATGACTTTCGACATGGGGATATTGTAAGATGCCTCTATGGTGACTGGAATACAACTGAGTTTTGTGAAAAAGTAGGAATAATTCTCAATTATTCTGATAAAGAATATGAGTTCTATAAAAATGTTAAAGGGGATTATTCAGATGTTCAGGTTTGTGTAGATATTAAGTTTGACGGAGCAGCTTATCAGGGAGAGTTTGAACACGAGCACATTAATCCAATATACATTGAGCGTATAACTTTAAATGAAAAAGATGAAAGAAGGGCATATCTCAATTATCTTACGAATTTATATAGCAAAAAGGATGCTATGGGTGAAAACGATAATAGTAAGCCTGAATATGCGGGTGGTTCTGATGATTTATTAGAGCAAAGATATCTTGGCAATTATATCCCGGTTCAAGATGAGGCTACTGGTAAATGGTGTGTGCAGATGGGATATGGTTTTGAAAGTGGAGATGTAAATTATATTGCAACGGAGTTCTCTGGAATGGGGTTAATATATCATTTGATGTATAATGGCGAGATGGATCACGTCCATGGATTCGATAGCGTGTTAGCTATGGTTTTGCAAGATCCGGAACATGTAGATATCGTGACGGAATATGATGAATATTCAGAACAGGAAATCAAAATGGTGAAAGAAATAAAGAGGGCAGTGGCATTTGTACAATCACATCACAGACCTATGACCAACGAAGAACTACGTAAAAATGGCAGAGACGAACTATACTGCTCCCAATCTACATAGAGAGCCTGGTATGATGATATGAAGGAAAAATTGCTGGAAGATTATTATAGTGGTAAGGGGACATATATATGCATTGTCGACATTATATTATTGGCGATATACATAATTCGATAAAAGAGTTTAATAGTATAATAGACCAGATAGCCCCCTCAAGACAGGATGAAATCGTCCTGCTTGGGGATGCTTTTGATAGAGGAGGCGACGCTCCTGATCCAGTTGGTGTTTACTTTAGAATTTGCAGGCTGGGTATGCAGGCTAGCTTGAGGTGGATTCGAGGAAACCACGACCAGTTTTTAGCAGAGTATATCTACTCATATCATGGGGCGTGTGAGAAAGAGAGGCGTAGTATACAACCATATATATATAATTCATTTGATATGATGAAGGATAGACTTACTCAGGTTGACCTATTGAATTTGGCTGATTTGATAATGGGGCTGCCCCTGCAGATAGAGATCAATATTGGATCAAAGAAATATCTTCTTGCGCATGCCATGACATTTGATCCAGCACTTGTAGAACAGGATGATACGTTGTATCTGGAAGGTCTTTATGACATGGAAGAGTATTGGCGCCAGGGCGTGAAAGGGTATGTATCACTTGTAGGCCATACAGATTCAAGCTATCAGTATAACAATTCACATGGTAGATATCTTGATGGACAACATTCAATTTGGACGAATGATTTGGAAAATGTGTACATGCTGGATTGCGGATGTGGCTTGCCAAATGGGAGGCTGGCCTGCATATGTTTGGAAACAGGTGAGAGATTCTATGCATGAATTGGGCAGTCAAGAGGTTAATAATAAATGAGGAAATACATATGGGAAAAAAGATAAATATTGAAGCGAGTGATGAACCTTGTATGTTCCAGTTCTTTAAAAAGTATATACACCAGACAGACAAGAACGAATTTTATTGTGATAACAGGGTTGTTGATATCAGTAACCCTAATCCGGGAGTAGTTGTTGATTTTAAAAATATTGATCACACTTATGAAGTATTTGCAGTACTTGGAAATTATTGGGGAGGATGGAACTCTACGCCGACAGCAGCAGAGATGTATAATAGAGCTAAGGAATGGGAAGAGCGATTTGGCACGGAGATAGTTGGATTATCATATAACAGCGTTGATTTTGTATTGAACCGAAAGCTATCTGATATAGAAATAGAGGATTTGATCAAAGAATGTGAGGATCTTCATGCAGATGTGGCTTGTAGCGGCGGATATGAAGAAATGCGAAAAATAATAAGAGAAAAAGGCGAGCTTCATATATGGTGGGATTAATATTATAAATATTGGGGGGACGATTTAAGTGGCTACATATGTTATTTCAGATATTCACGGAATGTATAACAAATTCATTGAGCTTTTGAACAAGATTAAATTGAAAGAGACGGATACCCTTTACATTCTGGGCGATGTTCTGGACAGGGGACCAGATCCGATCAAAACATTGCTCAAGATAATGAGCATGTCAAATGTGATCTGCATGCTTGGCAATCATGAGGACATGGCACTTGATTGCCTGAAGTTTTTGACTACTGAGATAACGGAACAGTCGTTGTCTGAGGTGTCTGAAGAGATGCTGGAGAACCTGGTAACATGGCAGTACAATGGCAGCAAGACGACCATAGACGGGTTTCGGGCACTGGACAGAGCGAAGCAGCAAGAGGTCATTGACTTCATAGAGGATATGCCAGAGATAGAGGAGATATCGGTAGCTGGACAGAAATATCTACTTGTGCACGGCGGGCTAGGGGATTTTTATCCTGGTAAACCGATCGAGAGTTACACGATTGAGGAACTTATCTGGGCAAGCGCGGAGTATGATATTCAGTATTTTGACGACACTTATGTAGTGACAGGCCATACCCCGACACAAGGCATACCGGGTAATCCCAGACCTGGATACATATACAGACAGAATAATCATATCGCCATCGACTGCGGTGCGGTGAGAAGAAGCGGGCGGCTTGCGGCGATAAGGCTTGATGACGGCAAAGAATTTTACACAGGAGACTGATGTTCAAGAGAACAGGGAGGAGTGCTTATGAGGATATATTGTATGAGTGATATTCATGGCTGCATAGCTGAATTCGTGGATGCTTTAGCTTTGGTGTGGGATCACCTGGATGAGCCTGATACTATGCTTTGCCTGCTTGGGGACTATATTCATGGAGGTGCAGATGGTTATGCAGTCCTGGATAAGATAATGAATCTGCAGAAGAAATATGGTCCTGATAAGGTAGTTGCTCTTATGGGTAACCATGAGGAATTTGTTCTTCTGGGAGACTCGAGTATAAACCGGCTGATCGGAGTCTTTGATGACGATGCAGATGACGTCCGGGAATGTGATGATGACAGATATATAAGATGGATCGAGAATCTTCCGAGGTATTTTACAGAGGGCAACACGATATTTGTCCATGCTGGCATTGATGAGGAAGCCGGTGACATGTGGGAATGGATGACCAGCGAGGACACTTATGTCAACAAGTATCCGGCGGAGACCGGGAAGATAGAAGGACTTGATATGAAGGTTGTAGCCGGTCACGTTGGCACAGCAGAGATCTCCGGGGATCCAAGATTTCACGATGTTTATTACGACGGTGAATCGCACTATTACATTGATGGAACGGTGCTGGACAGCGGCATTATTCCGGTCCTTCTAGTTGATACTGATGAGGACAAATATTACAAAGTCACAGAGTCTGGTGAATGGCTTGTACAACCATTTACTACTTAGTCCTTTCCCTTAAAATACAAAGGCGCACAGTTCCGTTGGGAGCTTGTGCGCCTTTGTACATTCATTTGCTGAGAACAATATAGCACGGCGGGAGTGAAAATCGAATCTAAGATATTGCAGTAAAGGTGGATATGTGCTACAATATCCGAAAAGTCGGAAGTGAAACGGGGGTACATTGTGAAGGTATATGAGAAGATATTTGCAAGGCTTGACGAACTGAATATGAGCCAATCAGAGCTTTCGAGAAGAACGGGGATTTCCACCAGCACGATAAATGACTGGAAAAAGAAGAAGATCAATCCACAGGCGGATAAGCTGGTTGCTATCTGTAGGGCATTTGATATGTCGCTGGCAGAGCTGCTTGGCGATGATGAGACGGAGAACAGCAGTGTTGATTATAGTGCCGAGGAGAGATATCTGATCGAGTGTTATCGCAGGTCGGATGACCAGGTGAGAAAACATATGCTTAGATATATGGAGCTCATTGACAATGTTGAGCCAAATGAGATGAAGACACCACAGAGGAATGTTGCCGTTATACAGGATGTGGATGGGAATAATATTGTAGTTATCAATGATATTATTTTTAAAGGAAAACGATCCATAACATGGTCTGATGTTGAGAAATATCTGCGCCGGTATGTGGGAGAGTTTTATTCTATAGCAGAGACTGGAGATATAGTTTATATTGGTACGGATCTGCCAGATGAGTATACAGGATCTAATTACACAAAACATATTAAAGGGACAGTGGCAAAAGCAAAGGCAAATGCGGCTCAGGCAATTCCGGAGATCATTGAAATAGCAACATCCAAAACAGTGGAAGAAAATAAAAAAGAGAAACATAGCCGTAATGCTAAAAATGGATGGTATAGATATGATACCAGATTTGCGTTACCGGTTTACGATGAAAGTGGTGAGGTTGAGCGATACAATGTGTTTAGTGCAAGATTATTGATCAGACATGCCGCTTCTGGGAAAATGTATCTGTACGATGTTTTAGAAATAAAAAAAGAAACGAGCAAGCCTTGTCAGGTGTAAAACCCTACCCAGTAGAAAACCCATTTCTTAATAAGTAAAGAATAAATCATGCTAAAGAAAAAGTCAACAGACATTTGAGGCGGAGGTTTCGGATTTGTAAATATTATTTATTTTAGCTTGAAGAGGCTGGAAAGGATATAGATTGAATTTACAGGAGACATTAAAACACTATTTTGGATATGACAGTCTGAGATCAGGACAGCAGGAGCTTATAGATGGAATACTTGCAGGAAGGGATGTGCTTGGAATTATGCCAACCGGAGCAGGTAAGTCGCTGTGTTATCAGCTCCCTGCACTCATGATGGGTGCTTCCGGTAAGGGCATAACGATAGTTATCTCACCGCTAATATCACTTATGGTGGATCAGGTTAAGGCACTGAACCAGGCGGGAGTTCACGCTGCGTATATCAATAGTACATTGACAGAAGGACAGATCAGAAAAGCTTTGGAATATGCCGGACAGGGCAGATATACACTCATGTATGTTACCCCGGAGAGACTTGGCACTGCGCAGTTTCTGGATTTTGCCGGCAAGGCAAGTCTTGCAATGGTGACAGTTGATGAGGCTCATTGCATATCCCAGTGGGGACAGGATTTCAGACCAAGCTATCTGGAAATAGCGGATTTTATAGATAAGCTGCCAGTGCGCCCTGTTGTGAGTGCGTTTACCGCTACAGCAACAGATATAGTAAGGCGGGATATCGTCCAGAATCTTAGACTTGAATCTCCTGTCACGATTGTCACAGGATTTGACAGACCGAATCTGTTCTTCAAGGTTGTGAACAGGAAAGGCGGACGTGAGACGGACAACAGTGTATTGAACTATGTCAAGAGACATGAGGGAGAGAGCGGGATCATATATTGTGCTACCAAGAAGAATGTGGAGAAGGTACACGAATTGTTGGTGGC
Source organism: Coprococcus sp. AF16-22 (assembly GCF_003461545.1). NCBI lineage: Bacteria > Bacillati > Bacillota > Clostridia > Lachnospirales > Lachnospiraceae > Coprococcus > Coprococcus sp. AF16-22. Next base: position 59,312 of record NZ_QTXH01000013.1, on the reverse strand, counting down.
ACATGGAATATCTGCCGGTCGGTATCATGCCGGATTATCGATGGAGGAGCGCAAGAGGAGTCAGGAGGATTTTACATATGACAGGCTCAGTGTGATGGTGGCGACAAATGCATTTGGCATGGGTATTGATAAGTCAAATGTGAGGTATGTGCTTCATTATAATATGCCGCAGAGCCTTGAGTATTACTATCAGGAGGCTGGAAGAGCCGGACGTGATGGTGAGGAAGCGGAGTGCGTACTGTTCTTCTCAAAGCAGGATATCATGATAAACAAGCGTTTGCTGGAACATAAGGTCAGTTCTGCAAATGCAGGCATAGACGATGATGAACTGCGGGCAAATGACCAGCGGAAGCTGAATCAAATGATACGTTATTGTGAAACGGATCAGTGCCTGAGACAGTATATACTGAGGTATTTTGGAGATGAAAGCCCTTGCACATGTGACAAATGCAGTAATTGTGTTGTGACGGAGGAAGAGACTGAGCAGTCATACATAACAGACAAACGTGCTGTGAAAAAGATGGCGGTGATGGCTGATCTGACAGATGAGGGAATGGAACTGTTTGAACTTCTCCGGGCTGGACGCCTGGAGCTTGCAAGGAAGCAGAATGTGCCGCCATTTATCATTTGTTCGGATAAGACTCTCAAGGATATGTGCATTAAGTTGCCGAGAAACAGTGAGGATATGAAGAACGTATATGGTATGGGAGTGCAGAAGACGGAGAGTTATGGAGAGACATTTGCAGAGATTATAGACGAATTCTGCCTTGCACATACGGAATATGTGGAGAGCATGAAAGCGGAAGCTTTGGATTCTGACAATCTTGGTGACTTAGGGACACAAGGTGTGGAATCGGAAAAGCAGCGCAGAAAAGAGAAAACAGTCAGGAAGAAAGAGTTCTATATTGATCCGAACATGCTTGATGATGTGGAGATCGTCGATGAATGTATTGTTTCTGAGCTGGCGAATCGTATAAATGAACTGAATCAGAAACAGGGAATCACAGGCATGAAAAAGCTGACAGCGGCATTTATCAATGGTCTGCTACAGCAAAATGGCTACATTGAAGAACTGGACATGGATGATGGCAGCAAGACGAAGCGGGTTACCTCAAAAGGGGCGGAGATTGGAATCCGTGAGGAAGAGCGGAAAGCGAAGTTTGGCAGAAGATACTATGCAATCACACATAGCAGGGAGAGCCAGAAGGTGATAATAACTCTGCTTAAGGAGTATTTTTCACAGGATACGGTGAGGGAATAGTGGAGTGAGAAAAATATTATTCATCTTAAAGGGATCGAAATCGATACGTTTAAAAAGAAAGTGATAGATTACTTTATGATTAACAATAGATTGACAATAATGAGGTATGAAGATAATGGTATTTGAAACTATATACAGTTTGTATGAAAAAGAAGTAGTAAACGAGATTAAGAAATTAAAAACGGATGAAGAAATAAAATTTATTGAAAGAAAAGGAATTATACGAGATATTGTGTTGAAAAGGTTGGCAAAAGCATTAAGTGTGGCTGTATACAGAAATGGAAAGATAGAGGATGTACATGCGGGGGAATGCGAAGGGGAAGACTATTTTAGAGGTATACCGGATAGTTGTATGAAAGCAATTAATATTGATGTTTGTAATAAAATATATACGATGTTAAAACTATTGCTTAGTACAGATGAGGATGATTTTAAGATAGCTAATGCAGTTCTAAGATTCTCAGAGATGTGTGCGTCAGATTGGAATGAACCAGAACTGGATGATAGTATATACAATAAAGAACTGCTTGATTTGTTGTAATCATTTTTAGAAAGAGGATCAGACATATGAAGATAATAAATGCAACACCAAAAGACAAAGAAGAACTGCTCTCGCTCTATCACGCCATGATAGGCGGACCGTGTGAGTGGAGCGAGAATTATCCTGACGAGAATACCATAGCATTTGACCTGAAGAATGAGGATCTGTTTGTTATGAAGAATGACAAAGAAGAGATTGTGGCCACAATATCCATAGATCACGACGATGCTGTTGAGGCACTTACGTGCTGGAGAGCAGATCTGGCTCCATCGGGAGAACTTTCAAGGCTGTGCGTCAGGAAGGATATGCAGGGACAGGGAATTGCGAAGACTATGATGAACTATGCCTGTGATGTCCTGAAAAGCAGAGGCATGAAGGGCGTTCATATGCTTGTCAGAGAAGGACATGTGGTGGCGCTTTCGACATACGCCAAGATTGGCTTTGAAACGGTTGGAGAGTGTGATCTTTTTGATAAGCATTTCGTATGTATGGAACGGGGATTCTAAAGATGTAGATATTGCAAGTTATAGGATGCAGCTGCAGCTATATTGTAATATAATGGGGGTGTATTGTTTGATGAGTTATAGAGATGAGACATTTCTATTATATAAGAATGACGAGTGGAGGTGCACAGAATGATAATTACAATAGGCAGAGAGTGTGGATGTGACGGCGATGAGGTGGCAGCAAGACTTGCCTCAAAATATGGTATAGCCTGTTACACAAAGAAAGAGATAATAAGGCTGGCAAAGGAGAAGGGTGTGTATGACAAATATCCGTTTTTCTTTGGAGAGAAGGCTATAGATTCTATGATGCAGTCGGTGTCAGATGACTTTGTCGTGAAGAGAAGAAAGACCCCGGAGGATGTACTTGAGAGATTGCTTGACGGACAGGATGGCGTTGTAGTGGGAAGAGCCTCGGACTTTGCATTCAAGAACAGGAACGATGCAGTGAGAATATTCCTGTGCGGAGATAAAGACAGCAGAATAAAGAGGATAATGGACAAGCATGGCATATCAGAATCAAAGGCAAAGAGTCTTGTGGAGGAGACTGATGCCAAGCGAAGAAGCTATCATGACTATTACTCAGGAGAGAACTGGGGATATTCAGGACATTATGACCTGTGCCTTGATGAGGCGAAGCTCGGCGTGGACGGCGTCGTGGAGATGGTTTCAGCGTATATGAAGGTGATAGGCAGAAATTAGAATTGAGCTTGGCGGAAGATATATGGTATGAGCTGGATTGACAGGCTTTAGGCATTACTTGAAAGGTGTAGATATGGGGAAAAATACAACAGGAAAATACAGTCTTCTGGTACCGGATGGTGAGTATTCATTTAGGGCACTGAGCCCTGTGGTCATGCATGACCTTGGGCTTGATATGATATGCAGACAACTGTCGGCAAATGAGTCTGAACAGAATTATATAATGGGAGTTATGTCACGAATATATGCAGATCCATCTGTTACAAAGTACAGAGGTGGTGTGTTTGACGACATAATTGGAAATAAAAAACTCAGAGACGACATGATGGAGATTCTTGGGAAGATAAGCTTTCTCAAGGATTACGGCAGCTTTAAACGCGATTATGATGAGAATTCAGGTATATGGGATCTTATGCACAGACTTGATGAGATAGGCGATTACATAGAATGCGTAGATTCGTTATATTCCTGCCTGAAGGATAAAAACTTGCATTCCGAGGGATTTACAGGTCTTAAGGAGTATGTTCAGAATATATATGAGGACAACGGTTTCAGTGAGCTGAAGAAGGACATATCAGAGCTGAAAAAGGTGAGTGGTGAGGTTCGAAGTATAACTATAGGAGTTAATCTGAACAGCAGATATGAGGCTGATGGCGTTGGCTTGATATCTGTAAATAGTAAGCAATTTACGAGGGGCGGTGTGCTGAGCAATTTCTACGGTCATTTGATGTCCAGAGATAAGATAAGTGACAACCTCGACGCTAAGAGTGACTTCAGATTTCAGCCGTTAGATGCGGTAAATGAAGCATTATCCAAATTTCAGCAGGAACTTCAGGGAAGAGTGGTAACTGGAGGTGCAAATAACTTGGCGGCAGGAATTGTTGGTATTCCTGATTCTGACAAATCTAAAGACATTACGAGGTATACAGACAGGGTAGTCACCAAGCTCATAACAAGAATTGTAAAGAGAATGAGGGAGACGTTAAATAAGTATGTGTCGATTACCATAACTGACATGACGGATCTCATACCGGAGCTTACATACTATATAAGATGGGCTGAGTACATAGAAAAACTGCAGAAACGCGGCGCAGCATTTTCCAAGGCAAAGGTTGTGAACTCTGCATATCAGCCGAACGCAGATATTTCCGAGGAGGACGATTCAAAGAGCAGATATTATATGAAGGCTCGTGGCATATACAATATCAAGCTTGCGGCATTTGACACGGAGGAGTCGGAGCACATAGTGACCAATGATCTGGACTTTGACAGCGAGCACAGAGTGTATATTCTGACAGGAGCAAATAGGGGTGGAAAGACGACCATAACCCAGACGATAGGTCAGCTTTTTGTACTGGCTCAGGGTGGTATATATATCCCGGGTGATGAATTTGAATTTGCTCCGGTGGACTGCGTATTTACACATTTCCCTGCTGACGAAGACAAGACCCTGGATCTTGGAAGACTTGGTGAGGAGTGTAAGAGATTCAGGGAGATATTTGACGGTGCGAATGATCGCAGTCTCATACTTCTCAATGAGACATTTTCAACTACGTCATTTGAGGAGGGCTATTATATAGCCAGGGATTCCGTGAGAGCGATTCTGACAAAGGGAACGAGAACGATATACAACACGCATATGCATAAGTTGGGCTTTGATGTGGATGCAATGAATGAGGGACGAGCAGTGGGAGCGGGAAAGGCTTACTCACTGGTCGTACATAATGAAGGTGCTAAGAGATCATACAAGATAGAGATAACGCCACCTGCTGGTAAATCATATGCCAGTGACATAGCGGAGAAATATGGTGTTACATATGACATGCTGGTGAATAAAGAAAAATAGTTGGCTGTATGCACTGCTTGCGGATGATATTACAGACGATATGTGGGCGGTTTAGAGTCATATAATATGAATTGTCTACAGTGAAGATATTGGAGGGTATAGGATGACAGAAAAGCATACAGACAAGAGAACAGTACTTATAGTGGATGATGACGCTGATCTGTCTATGCTGATACAGGATATGCTGGAGGACAACGGCTATGCTTTTCTGTACGCAGCCAGCATAGACGATGCATATGAAGTGCTGACAGATAACAAATGTGATCTCATACTTCTGGATATCAATCTTCCCGATGGTACAGGTTTCTCATTCTGTAAAGAACTCAGGCATACTTCGCAGGTGCCAATCATATTTGCAAGTGCAAGGACGAGTGAGGATGACAAGGTGAATGGCCTTGATATGGGTGGAGATGACTATATCGCAAAGCCGTATTCACTGAAAGAGCTTATGTCTCGTATCCGTTCGATACTCAGGAGAACTTATGGTGTTGATGACAATAAGTCTGAGATGTTGACCCTGAACACAGACGGGAACGAGATAGAGATCAACAGGCACGCACGGACTGTGGGCAGAAACAAAAGTAATGTGGATATGAAGCCGAAGGAATTTGACCTGCTTGTATACATGGTGGAGAACAGAGGCAGGGTATTGTCCAAGGAACAGATCATGAGTGCCGTGTGGGGGCTGTACAGTGATGTGGAGCCATCCACGGTTGCGGTGCATGTGAGGTGGCTCAGAGAAAAGCTTGAGACAGATCCGTCACATCCGCAGCTTATCCGTACGGTATGGGGAACGGGATATGTGCTGGGAGATAGTGAATAGACAAAGACAGTGAGGATAATATGAGCTTGTAATGTGGATGTCCACTTGGCAGCTATAGGGAGTTTATATGAAACGATATTCAGTAAGAAACAATATAATAAAAATGCTGATCGTGTTCATGTGCGCCATAACCATAGTTTTTGGCTGGCTGTTCTACAGGGAGAAGCAGGACGAGACACGGCGGATAAAAGATGATGAATATGGGCAGTATATAGTGGAACTGAATGAAGTGAAACAACTGTATGATTCGGGATCCACAGATGCTGACGAAAAGCTTGACGCTGTAATGAATGAACTCAGGGAACAAAAGATAGATACCGGCAAGTCAGGACTTAGGAATATAGTGATCATGTATATTGTTGTCTTGTGTGTTGTGATTGTATTATTCCTGTACATATACGTGTGTGTTCTCAGGCCATTTGACGAGCTGGAGGATTATGCATCACATCTGGCAGCAGGGGATATGGACACCGAACTTAAGTACAGACGGGTAAATATGTTCGGAAGCTTCACGTGGGCATTTGACCATATGAGAACGGAGATAGTGCATGCAAGGCGTAGAGAGCAGGAAGCGATAGAGAACAACAAGACAGTTATAGCCACGCTGTCACATGATATAAAGACTCCGATCGCATCCATAAGAGGATATGCGGAGGCATTGGTCATGAATATGGATGCCACCCAGGAGCGCAGGGAGAGGTATGCGTCGGTCATCATGAAGAAATGTGATGAGGTGACGTCCATAACGAATGACATGTTTATTCATTCCTTGCATGATCTGGACAGACTGGTGGTGAAGAGTGATGAGGTTGAGATAAAACCTCTGATGGAACAGGTCCTGTCAGATATAGGACTTGGTATGAATATCGTGGTGAATGGAGATATAACCGAGGCAGTGCTTGAGCATTCAGATTCGGGAAGAGTAGTTCAGGTGATAGAAAATATACTGTCAAATGCCTCTAAGTATGCCAGAGACACGGAGATAAGTATTGTTACGGAATGTATATCGCCCGAAAAACTTCCAAGAAATGTCCATGTGGGCGGCGCTGATATGATATACAGTCTGTCCATAAAGGATCATGGAACAGGAATTCCGGATAAGGATATGCCGTTCATATATGAGAAGTTTTATCGAGGGGAAAACTCCGGTGATGAACCTGGAGCGGGCCTTGGACTATTTATTGTCCATTATCTCATGGACAGAATGGGCGGAGATGTGGAACTTGTAAATCATGCTGATGGCCTGGAGGCAGTGTTATATTTTGCAGCAAGAAAGGTTTGTTAAGGACTTGTTAATAAATAGGGTGATATGGTTGTAGCACGGTGGCGAGGTGAAGATCTGTAGAGGATGTCTGAATGCCCCCGTGCTACAACTATAAAAAGGAGAGAAAAATGGCAGATATAATACTTCAGGCAAGAGACCTTTGCAAAAGCTTTTCCAGTGAGGGCGTGCAGAATCATGTGCTCAACAACATGGATCTGGATATCTATAAGGGAGATTTTACAGTCATCATGGGAGCGTCAGGCTCGGGAAAATCCACACTGCTTTACAGTCTGTCCGGGATGGACAGACCGACTTCGGGAAAGGTCATATATGATGACGAGGATATAACAGAATATAATGAGAAGCGCATGGCAGAACTCAGGGTGTATGAGTTTGGATTTGTGTTTCAGCAGATACATCTTGTTAGTAACCTCAGCATTAGAGAGAACATACTTGTGCCGGGGTATATGAATAAGGATACGAGAACAAAAGAGACTGAAAACAGGGCTGATGAACTCATAAAAAAGATGAATATAGAAAGTGCTGCTGACCGACTTCCTGCACAGGTGTCCGGCGGAGAGGCACAGAGGGGCGCTATTGCCAGAGCGGTCATCAACAGTCCGGGTATCCTTTTCGCGGATGAGCCGACAGGCGCATTAAACCGCAGAAATACCCAGGATGTGCTGGACCTTCTCACCGAGCTCAACGTGGAGGGACAGAGCATACTCATGGTTACCCACGATGTGAGGGCTGCTATCAGGGCGAACAGGATCATCTACATAGAGGATGGAAGGATCATAGGTGAGCTGAAGCTGTCACAATATATTGAAGAAGATCGCAAGAGCCGTGAGAGCCAGATAGATGCATGGCTTGGTTCCATGCAGTGGTAGGAGGTGCCGGGATGAGATATATCATGATGGTGCTTCGAGGAAATATGAGAAGAAACAAGGGCGTGCATATAAGTGTGTTCGTGCTTATGCTTATCATTTCTCTGGCATTCTGTTCAGTGCTTTCTTACTACACGAATTCCATAAGGCATGATTCGGAAGCTATGGAAGAGGTTGGTTATGGAGGTATGCTTGCCGCACTTTATGGGGAGAACAGGCTGGATGCCTATGGAACAAGTGCAGACAAGATAATAAAGAATATTGGCAAATGTGATGCGGTGCAGGAAGTGAAAGCAGCAGATGTTGTATATCTGCTGCTTAAGGACTGCAATGGAAAAGGCGGAAACAGCAGCTTCGTTTTGAATGATACAGACAGCGTGCTCACATATGATCAGTATGATGTGGATAACAAAATGACAGATCGCCGGCTTGAAAAAGGTGAGGTAAGTGTGCCGTTCAGTTTCATAGGTATGTATGACTGCAAGATTGGTGATACAGTCGAGCTGGGCAATGATAACGGTTCTTATACCTTCAGAGTTGCGTCATTTTTCGAGGATCCATATATGGGATCTTCGGTCATGGGAATAAAGACGATATTGATCTCAGATGAGGATTTTGCGGATCTCAAGGCAAAGGCTGCGGAAGATAATAGAAGCGGACTGGAAGATGACAAGAGATCCTTTGAATTGTCAAAGCTTATCATAATAGATAAAAAGCCGGGCCTGGACCTCACGGAGATGGAGTTTGAGAGAGAACTGAATAATGTGAGTGATTTCGCGTCATATTGCTGGATAACTTTATCAAAGGAGCAGGCGGGAAGTTACATGCTTCTTATGACAAAGGTATTCTCCGCGGTGCTGCTTATATTTGTTGTGCTGCTTCTAGTGGCGGCTATGATAGTTCTAGGACACAACATCGGCAGCAGCATAGAGATGGATTTTGTTAACATAGGAATACTCAAAGCGGTCGGAATGACAAATGCATCGGTGAAGCTGGCGTTGCTTGCCGGGTATATGTGCACTGTGGCGGCTGGACTGTTTGCTGGAATACCACTGGCCATTCCGATACTAAAAATTATAAATAGTGCCACAAGATCTTCTTCAGGACTTGAAGTTCCGTCTGATATTAATGTAGGACTTGTGCTGTGTGTCATATTGGCGATACTGCTTCTGGTAGCAGCATTTATCATGTTGAAGACAAGGAGAATATCCGAGGCCACACCTATAAAGGCGATAAGAGGCGGACGGGGCAGTGTGCATTTCTCAAGCGTTCTGAAGCTTCCGGTCTCAGGCAAGAAACTTGGTGTGAGTCTTGCATACAGACAGTTTATATCTGGGAAGAAACAGTATGCCGCAGCCATCATAGTGACTGCTATACTTGCCATGTTCATGATACTTATGAACGATATGATGCGCTGGTTTAATTCACAGAATATGCTGGTGGATATGTTTTCAGTCACGAAGTATGACCTGACTGCTTCGTTTGTCGATGAGGATACGCAGAAGGATATAGAGAATGTTATATCAGAACACACAGCGTATAGAAAATATCAAATGTTCAGCGAGTACCTTCTGTTCGATGATGTGCAGATGTATTGTTATATAGTGGAGGACCCTGATATGATCAACACGATAAGAAAGGGAAGAACCTGCACATATGACAATGAAGTGCTGATAACCCAGTATGTGGCTGATGGATTTCACATGAACGTAGGTGACACAGTCACAGTCAAGCGCGGCGGCGTGGCAAGGAAGATGGTGATATCCGGCATATACGATTCGGCAAATGATATGGGCAAGAACTTTGCAATTAGTAAGGCTGCATATAGTAAGTTTGCCCACGAAGAGACCGTAAGTGAGTCTGGTGTCAGTGGAGCTGCCAAAAGCAGTTCAGATGAAGAGGAATGGAGCGGCAAAGGAATATGTTATGATCTTGACAATACTGATGAATGTGATGCGATAATCCAGGAGATAGATAAGAGATATGGCGATAATCAGGGCATCACGTATTCAATACATTCAGCAAAGGATGATTTTGAAGGAGTGGCGGGTACAGTCAACATTGCAATACAGGGACTCACATTGCTCACATATATGTTGGGGGCTGTATTCGTGATAGTCACGGTCATAATCGTCTGTGGCAAGGTTCTCATGCGTGAGCAGAAGGATATCGGAATATATAAGGCACTTGGATTTACATCCTTCAGGCTCAGATGCCAGCTTGCGGTCCGCTTTATCGTGACGGCAGTTGTGGGTTCGCTGCTTGGTATAGTTCTTGCACTTATCGTCAGCAAGCCATTCTTCAAGGCAGGATTTGAATCATTTGGAATATACAGTTTTAATTTAAGTACAAGCGTGATATCACTGGTTATACCATTGGTATTTATGAGCGTGTTATTCTCTGTGGTAGCATTTATCAGAGCGGGGAACATCAGAAAGGTTCAGCCGCAGGTGCTCATCGCAGATCAGTAGAAGTATATAGGAGAGTGGAACTATGTATACAATGTCAGTAGACAAGGTGGGTATATATAATGGATAAGCTGATCATATATCTGATATGTATAAATATACTGGGAGCTGTCCTCGACGGGGTGACAGCGGCAAAGCGCAGGAGAACAAGCCATAAGGCACTCAGTGTTCTGTTGGGAATCATAGCCATTGCCGGTGGTGCGCCTGGCATGATAATTGCATTTGCGTTGTGTGACAGAACTGCATCCAAGACGAATATGATGCTTAGAGTGTTTACTGTGTGCGTGTGTGTGATAGAGCTGGCGGTGTTCATGACTTGGAAGCTCAGACCTGCGGGCAAATTGAACTTTGCATTCTGGGATGTGTTTGTGGAATACAGATGGACGTTGTGGTTCGTTGCGGCAGTGAGTGTTGTAACATTTGTCATGTTCGGAATTGACAAATACAGAGCGGTCAAGGGCGGATACAGGATACCCATAGCTGTACTGCTCGGCATGGCATTTGCCGGTGGAAGTATCGGTGCTCTGCTTGGAATGGTGGTGTTCAGGCATAAGATAAGGAAGAATTATTTCTCGGTTGGAGTGCCACTTATACTTGTAATGCAGGTGGTGCTTTTGATGTGTGTGGTTAATCTGTTGTAGGATCCGCAAATATCCCCAGTTCAGGCGGATAGTTGGTAAATGCAAAGAATGCAACCGCGAGAATTGCCAGGATAGTCATGGAAACGTAGTCGTTTATGCACATTTGCCTGGATTCTAATCTGTTTTCGGTGTGCAATGCATATACAACCCCAGCGAAATAAAGTGCGATATTCAGAAACTCATAATTCCTGCCCAGTACACCATTTAGAGTGTAGAAACCGACCACAATGAATGCCATACCTGACAGGATACCGACAGTCCTTGCTGGAAGATAATGTTCCGGCAGGGGCTTATCTTTTATATGATCCCAGAGAAATTCAATCATTGTCAGCAGGAGCATTGGGAAGAATATAAGTTTTAGGTGTTCCCAGGTTGATTCGTTCACTGCTGAGAATAGTCCGACAGCGGGATTGTCATTTGACCACTCGTAGGTGAAATGCAGCAGCACTCCAAGGATCGATATGAAGAAAAAACGAAAAAAATTGAGTTTGTTAGTAGTTGCCATAGAGCGTTCTCCGATGAAAACTAGTACTATATTACATAGTATATGACGAATATGGTATTTCATGTAGCGGAGAAACCGAAATCAACGAAATTAAGATAAACATAATTGGGATATATTGTCGGTGATGTTATAATTATTTCAACGAATGTTTTGTTTAAAGGGGAAGTACATATGCGTTTGATCCATTTATCTGATCTTCACATAGGAAAGCGTGTAAATGAATTTTCCATGCTGGAGGATCAGGAGTATATATTAAAAGAAATACTGTGCATCATCGATGATGAGCAGCCGGATGGAGTCATCATAGCCGGGGATGTATATGATAAGTCTGTGCCGAGCGAGGAGGCGGTGAAACTGCTGGACAGCTTCCTGACTTCGCTTGCAAAGAGAAAGCTGCAAGTATATATCATCAGCGGCAACCATGATTCGGCGGCCAAGCTGGCATTTGCATCAAGTCTGATTGATCTCAGTGGAATCCATATATCGCCGGTATATGATTCGGCACAGATAGCCATGATGGGAGATGGGTTGGTCAGACCATATAAGCTGGAGGATGGAAAAGGACAGATGGTGAACATATACATGCTGCCATTTGTGAAGCCGGCAATGGTCAGATCGGTGTTCCCTGATGAGGCGGATGATATAAATGATTACACGGATGCCTGCCGTGTGGCGGTAGAGCATATGGATGTAGATGAGAAAGCGACAAATATACTGGTTGCCCATCAGTTTGTAACCGGGGCTGTGCGCTCAGAGTCGGAGGAGAATGTGGGCGGACTGGACAATGTGGATGTATCGGTATTTGACTCATTTGACTATGTGGCGCTGGGGCATATACATGGGCCGCAGAAGGTGGGCAGGGAGACTGTCAGATACTGTGGCACACCACTTAAGTACTCACTTTCGGAGGCTAACCACACCAAATCGGTGACGGTTGTTGACATACCTGAGAACAAAAAAATAGAGATAAGGACTGTTCCACTTGTTCCAATGCATGAGCTGCGCGAGGTAAAGGGAACATTTGACGAGCTGATGGACAGGCGAAACTATGAGGGGACGGCTGTGGATGATTATCTGTATGTGGTTCTCACGGACGAGGATGACGTGCCGGATGCTTTGGGAAAACTCAGAACGGTCTATCCAAATGTGATGAAGCTTGGATACGACAACACCAGAACCCGTGTGACACAGACGATAGACGATGGTGCTGTGCTTGAAGGGAAAAAGCCTATAGATCTGTTTGGAGAGTTGTATGAGAAGCAGAACAACCAGGAAATGAGCGATGAACAGAGGAGTTTTGTTCAGGATATTATAGACTCTGTATGGAAGGAGGAGCGCTTATGAGCGAAGCGAATAACTCAAATGCGCTCCGACGACCTGCCCCGCTCGCAGAGGCGAGAGGGGCGATACATTGTGAAAGAGAGGAGCGATTATGAGACCACTTAATCTTACGATGTCGGCATTTGGACCATATGCGGGAGTCCAGATGCTTGACATGGCCCAGCTTGGGGCTGAAGGCTTGTATCTTGTGACTGGGGATACAGGTGCGGGAAAGACCACGATATTCGATGCCATCTGTTATGCGCTGTATGATGAGCCGAGCGGAGCGAGCCGCGATGCGAGGATGATGAGATCAACGTATGCCGATGTGGACACAGATACCTACGTTGAACTGACATTTGATCATATGGGGAAGACTTACAGAGTTAAAAGAAATCCTTCCTATGAGAGACGTAAGAAAAAAGGTGAGGGAACTACCCTGCAGGATGCGGCTGCAGAACTGTATCTGCCGGATGACTTGGTCATTGCCAACAGAACGAAGGTAAATTCATATCTTCAGGAATTGTTGGGTGTGGACAGAGAGCAGTTTTCGCAGATATCCATGCTTGCTCAGGGTGAGTTCAAGGAACTGTTGGTGGCGGAGTCCGGGGACAGACAGAAGATATTCAGCAAGCTTTTTCACACATCAAGGTATTTTGTTCTGCAGAAGCGTCTTCAGGATGAGACGAGAAGGCTTCAGAGTGAACGCGACGATATGAAGAAGAGTATAGAGCAGTATATATCCGGGATAGTCTGCGGAGAGGATGACCCTTTTGGGCTCAGTGTTCAAAAGGCGAAGGACGGCCAGATGCCAATTGATGAGGTGATCACACTCATCGGAAAGCTTATTGTAACGGAGAAGGCAAGAACAGATTCATATGAAAAGCAGATAGGTACACTTGAGACCCGGGTCGGGGAACTTGACACGCTGATAGGCAAGGCACAGCAGACAGAGAAAGCCAGAGTGCAGCTTGAAAAGGCACATTTGGAGCTTGCAAATGTACAGAATGACAGAACTGCTGCTGAGGCAGAGTTAAACAGGACAAAGGAAGCGCGCCCAGAAACGGAAGAGCTCCAAAGGCAGGCAGCAGTTATAAATAACGAGCTTCCAAACTATGAGAAACTGGACGAGAAGCGAAAAAATATTGCAGACGAGGAACAGCTCCTACAAAGGCAAAATGAACAGGCAGAGAAGGGCAGAATGATTGTGACAGACAAACAGAAGAGCATAGAAAAGCTGAGACTGGAACAGACACAGCTTGCGGATGCGGGGGAGAAAATAGTTGCAATCACGGCATCGAGGGAGAAGATGGCTGACGCTGTTGACTATCTGAATGGCATAAGCAGACTGCTCATGGAATACAGCAGAAGAAAACAGGCGGTGGACAAAGCACAGAAGCAGTATCTGTTTGATAATGATATGTATACCAGAAAACAGGATATGTATGAGCATATGAGCACGCTCTACAGGAATGCCCAGGCGGGAATCCTTGCAAAGGATCTGAAGGAGGGACAGGCGTGCCCTGTGTGTGGTGCGACGGAGCACAAACTCCTTGCATTGCTGCCAAAGGAGGCTCCGACAGATGCGCAGTTAGAGGACGCGAAGAAGGATGCGGACAGAGCACGCGACAGGGCAAATGCCAGTGCTACGGATGCAAAGATAAAGCTTGCCAGTGTCATGGAGATCAGAAACAGCATTATTGAGCAGGCTGAAAAGAAATTTGACGATCCGGAGGATATAGACGGTCTGCCGGAAAAGGTTGAGAAGAATATTGGATACTATAATGAGAAGATTGCGAAGACTGACAGACAGATCGAGGCTGAACGCAAAAGGGTCAGCAGAAGGGATGAGCTTGCTGCAAAACTTCCTCAGGAGGAAGAAGCATTTGCCGGGATGCAGGTGAAGCTGGCGGATCTTGAGAGAAATATATCGGCGCTCACGGCAAAGGTTGTCTCAGACAGAGAACAGGCGACAGAACTGGCCGCGGGGCTCAGATTCAGGAATCGGAGTGAGGCGGAAACGAAGATGAACGAGATTCTTGGCAGAGCAAAGAAACTGCAGAATTCATTTGACGCCGCTGAGAAGAGACATAATGCTGTGATCCAGAATATTAAAACGCTGGAGGGGCAGATAAAGGCTCTGACAGACACGCTGGAATCAGCAGAGAGGCTCGAACTTGCTAAGCTTGAGAAAGATAAAACCGCAGTGAGAGATGAACTGGGAAGGATCAGGCTTCTCATGCAGGATGGAAACAGCCGCATCCGTGCAAATGAAACGGCGATGGCGAATATAAGCAGAAAGTCCGATGAGCTTTCGGCAAAAGAAAAGAAATATGTAAGCGTGAAGTCGCTCTATGACACTGCCTCAGGAAATGTATCCGGCAAGAACAAGATAAACCTTGAGGCGTATATACAGATGTCGTATTTTGACAGGATAATTCAGCGTGCAAATCTGAGATTCCTGAAGATGTCAGACGGTCAGTATGAACTGGGGCGTGTGACGGACAGCAGTGACAGGCGAAGCCAGATCGGCCTTGACCTCTGTGTTGTGGATCATTACAACGGCAGCAGACGAGACGTTAAGTCTCTTTCTGGGGGCGAGTCATTTATGGCATCACTCTCCCTTGCACTTGGACTCTCCGATGAGGTGCAGGCTTCGGCTGGCGGCATACAGATAGATACGATGTTTGTGGATGAGGGCTTTGGATCCCTTGATACAGAAAAGACTCTGCCACAGGCATACAAAGCGCTGGTCAGCGTGACCGAGGGACGCAAACTGGTGGGAATAATATCGCACGTGACTGAACTCAAGGAGAAGATTGACAAGCAGATAGTGGTGGAAAAGGACAGAACCGGCAGGGCGAAGGCGAGGCTGGTGGTGTAGGAATTTTAGTCATCTGAGTATTTAGATAAAATTTGCTCAAGTTTATTAAAGTCTACACATCTTTTTGTAAGGTTGCGATTTTTGTCGGGAAAATCAGTTATGAGAGAGTAGACTTTATTGGCTCTGTTGATTATAGTATCGGAATGATCCCGACACCAGGATAATTGTTTCTGCATAAGAATCTTTCGTTTTGTTTTATCTGGGGTATCGTGAGGGTTTAATTTCAGATTGACCTTAGATATAACTGAGTTGTTAACTGGAATCATATTGTTTAGATTGAGAATTCCTATGATTTTAGAAGAATACTCAGGATGCTTGCTGTTGTGGTCAAATACTTTGATGAAATCAATCTGGCTTTTCATATTTTCAAATTTCTTTTTGGGTGAGGTAAGGGGGAGGCAATATTTCTGACCACCTATAAGAATGATTATTCCAAGAAATGGTCGATTCTCCTTACCTACCTGAGGGGAGACTGACATTACGTTGTCATCTGCACGAGACAGATTTCTTATGTATTTTAAATCAATATAGTAAAAATTTAGGATATCCATTATCGCCTTTCTGAGAATATAAAAGAGCTGTGCTAAAATGCACAGCTCTTAAAAACCTTTTTGCATGGTAGGGCTCCCATAAAATTGTTCCATTTTGTATGGTAGAACATCCATATTAAAATTGTTCATTTGTTTTATATGGTAGAACACCCATCTCTTAAAGTTCCCATTTCGCATGGTAAGGTTACCATAATCATATCATACAAGAATTCTAACATTCAATAATGTTAGTGTCAATTAGAGCTGACTTATTTAGTAACTTATAGTGATCTGAGAATATCCTAAAAAGTGGTCAATATCAAGTGCGATTACTGATATTTTATAAAACGTTTATAAAAGTATACAAAGTGTAGAATAGTAGAAAAATGTTAGCTGTTTGCTTTACAAATCGGAGTTGATAAACAATAATGGTTCATGTATGAATGAATAAGGACGGTACACTATAATGGAACTTTTTGATATATGCGACGAACAGGGCAACCCTACCGGAGACACAGTGGAGAGGAGCGAGGCACATGCAAAAGGCATATGTCACAGGACTGCCCATATCTGGATAGCGAAGCAAGAGAATGGAAGGTATAAGGTTCTTCTGCAGAAGAGGTCGATAGATAAGGATTCTTTTCCCGGAAGGTATGACACTTCCTCTGCCGGACATATACAGGCGGGCGATGAACCGATGGGGTCGGCACTCAGGGAACTCGGAGAGGAGCTTGGCATCAAAGCTGAGGCCGCAGATCTTGATTTCGCGGGAACATTCAGGATCCGGTATGAGAAGGAATTTCATGGCAGAATGTTCAGGGACAACGAGGTGGCATTTGTGTTCGTGTATCAGAAACAGGTGGACATAGCAGATCTGACAATACAGAAGGAAGAGCTTGACGGCGTGTGCTGGTTTGATCTTGAGGACACTTATGAGGCATGTAAGAATCATGACCAGAAGTTCTGCGTGCCACTCGGCGGCCTTGAGACGGTGCGAAGATACCTAGATGGCAAATAGAGATAACTTTCAAAAATATGTTGCCAGACTAGTTAGTTTGTGCTAACATAACATATGTTATGGAAAACGACAAGCGCAGTGAAACGATAGAAAAACTGAAAAAAGCAGGTAAAGAGGAATTCCTTAAAAATGGTTACCAGAGGGCAAGTCTTAGAATGATATGCAATAGTGCGGGAGTTACCACCGGAGCCTTCTACTTTTCATTTGAGAGTAAGGAGGCATTGTTCAAGGCGATACTTGAACCGCTTGTGAACCAATATGAAGCCATGCTTGGAGAACTTATGAAGGGGGAGATTGAGAACCCCGCTACGGGCGTAGATGCAGATAAGATCATGATGCAATTCCTTCTGGCACACAGGGAAGAGGTAATGATCATCATGCATGGCGCTGATGGCAGCTGTTATGAGAATTATCACCAGAGGGTTGAGGAGTTCATGAGGCATTCATTTGCGGCATATTACAGGTCACAGCTTGGATGCGAGCCGGATGAGACTTTGGTTCGCGTGCTGGCTAAGATGCGGCTTGAGGGAGCCATGGCGATACTGAACGAGGATGTAGACGTGGAGAAGAAAATGTATCTGACAGAAAAGATCGGCATTCATGCCACAGGCGGTACAGAAAAGTTGATAGAGAGTTTAAAGAAAGAGGTTCATCGATGATGAACCTCTTATTTTTATGAACATAACAAAACATGACAAATGTTATATTTTATGTAAACGCCGCGCGCAGCGCCTCTCATGCGTTTGCACAATTAAAAGGCAGGAGGAAATGAGAAAATGGTTAGCACACAGAACAGCACAGCAGACAGGTCAAAGGTAGACATAACGGGAGTCCCGGAGACGATGCTCCAGACACTCTATGCCAGAGCGAAAGAATCAAGAAAACCGGATCATGTCATATATGACGGCAAGGCTATAGAGATAGTGGACAGTCTGGATTATGACTTTTCACTGGCGGACAAGGATCTGGCGATGGGAAGCGGAGTTATAGCGAGAACCATAGTGCTTGATAAGCTTGTATCAGAATTCCTGAAGAAGCACAAGGGTGCTGTGGTTGTGAATATCGCCTGTGGTCTTGACACCCGTTGCTATAGAAATGAGGGTAAATATAAAGGCTGGTACAACATTGATCTCCCGGAGACCATGACTGTAAGGGCAAAGTTCCTGCAGGAGGACGGACCGGTGTACCAGATAGCGGAATCCGCCATGGACGGCAAATGGGCAGACCTGGTAGAGTATGCAGGTGAACCTGTGCTGGTCATCATAGAGGGGCTTACGATGTATCTCACAGAAGCTGATGTGAAGAAAATATTCGACATAATAGACAGGAAATTTACTCATGCTACGGTGCTCGTAGAGACTATGGCTCCGTTCATGGCAAAGCATATCAAGGAGAAATCCATCCATGGAAGCCATGCCAGGTTTTCCTGGGGCGTGCCAAATGGAAAGAAGCTGGCGGAGATCATACCGAAATACAGATACATAGAACAGCACAGTCTTGTAGAAGGAATGGCTGAGTTCATACCGGTATATAAAGTCATTGGCAAAATACCATTTGTCAGCAATATATCTAACAAGATAGTAGTGCTGGAAAAGTGATAAAAAAGTGTTGACATAAAGTTAAAAGCCATTTATGATACAGTAAAATGCAAATGACTTGCAAATTCAAAAAAGAGGAATACTATGGCGAGGGAGTATAAAACGAGAATAAGTCAGGCTATAGAGGCATTTGCTGCAGAGAGGCAGGACAGAGGTTTTTGTGTGGCTGATGTAAGTGTGTATTTGGATGAGAATGGCATAGATGCGAATACAACGACCGTATATCGCAATCTTGACCGCATGGTCACCCAGGACAAATTGATAAAGTATCAGAGTGCTGATGGTAGTTCAAGTATGTATAGAATGGAAAAGGCTGATCATAGTTGTCACGAGCACCTTCATATGCAGTGTGTTAAGTGTGGAAGAGTCATACATATTGACCGCGATATCATGAATCACATAGCTAAAGGAGTTCAGGAGAGGTATGGATTTATGATCGACTGTGACAGATCGTCGATATGTGGTATTTGCAAAGATTGTCAGAGACGTTGTGGAGTCGCTGTAGTCTAAGCTAAACGGGATTGTTACAGACGGGCTGTATCGTTACGGTCGCATCAAAAACTATATATCCCGAAATTTTCTAAGCATGAAAAGGAGGTGTGCAGCATGAGTAAAAAGAGAATAATGTCATGGATTCTTATAGTGTTCTTTGTGTCAGGAATACTTTTCTCTTACGGCTATATTGCGCGCAATGTGGAGCATGACTGTACGGGGCAGGAATGTCCTATATGTATGCATTTGCAGCAGGCTGCACAGTTCCTTTCAAATATAAAGACATTGTCAACTACGCCTGTGTTCTTGGTGTTCTTAAGTGTGTTCACACTAGGAGTTGTATTGGTGTATGCCCACGAGTATTGTACTGATACGCTCGTTTCCCTGAAAGTGGAATTACTGAATTGATTTAAAGTACGGATATTGACTGAGAATTGCGTCTGGAAATACATCTAAAGATAAGGGCGAATACTTATTATTGGTGTTTTTTGATCTAGAGGCAGTTTATTAAATTTACCCAATTATAGGCATCAAAATATGCCTGTCAATTATATCAATCAATTCGGAGGTTTATTGATCATTATGAAAAATAGAATATTTGGCCTTGTTATGGCATCGGTACTTACTGTTTCAGCATTTTGTGGCTGCGGAGCATCAATGACGGCAGCAGATTCTGATCAGAAAGGGGGCAGTGCGCCTGAAAATGCGGCAAATGCTGCGGCGTACAGCATTGTATGTACGACTTTTCCTCAGTATGACTGGATCCGCAATATTATAGGCGGTGATTCCGACAAGTTTCAGCTTACTATGCTGCTCGATCAGGGGATGGATCTTCACAGTTATCAGCCAACTGCAGAGGATATAGCAAAGATAGCTGACGCAGATATGTTCGTGTATGTTGGCGGTGAGTCTGATGGCTGGGTGGATAGTGCCCTGAAAGAAGCGACTAATAAGGATATGAAGGTTGTAAATATGCTTGACGCTTTGGGAACTGCAGTCAAAGAGGAAGAGGTAGTTCCAGGCATGCAGGCAGAGAAAGAAGAGGAAGGAGAGGAAGGCCCGGAGTATGATGAACATGTATGGCTTTCACTCAAGAACGCAGTGGCGTTGACGAATGTGTTGGCGGATAATATCCAGGCACTTGATCCAGATAATAAATCTGATTACATGGAGAATGCAGGCAAGTACGTTGATGAACTCAATGATCTTGATGGAAGGTACGAACTAACAGTTTCTAAGGGAAAACGTCAGGCAATTCTGTTTGGCGACAGATTCCCTTTCCGATATATGGCGGATGATTATGGGCTTACCTACTATGCTGCATTTGTGGGATGCAGTGCTGAGTCGGAGGCAAGTTTTGAGACGATAACATTCCTTGCGCAGAAGGTGGATGAGTTAAAGCTTCCGGTTATTCTGACGATAGAGGGTGCAGATCACAGTATAGCAGAGTCGATAAAGAAGACAACAGATTCGAAAAATCAGGAGATCCTGACGATGAATTCGATGCAGTCTGTGACTGCAAAGGCTGTAGCTGATGGTGAGACGTATCTGAACGTGATGGAAGATAACCTGAACGTACTTTCTCAGGCATTGAATTAATTGCTGAACAATAAAACAAATTTAGATTTATAGGAGAAAACAAATGTCATATATAACGTGCAAAGACCTGGCAGTCGGGTACGACGGAAGAGCGGTTGCGTCAGGCCTTAATTTCAGTATAGACAAGGGAGACTATCTCTGTATAGTTGGAGAGAACGGAGCGGGAAAGAGTACCTTGGTAAAAACTCTGCTTGGCCTGTTGAAACCGGTTTCAGGAGAGATAAAGTTTGGCGATGATCTGACATCGCGTGATATAGGCTATCTGCCGCAGCAGACACCTGTGCAGAAGGATTTCCCTGCGACTGTATGGGAGGTGGCTTTGTCGGGAACGCTGCCTAAGTGCGGAGCACGTCCTTTTTATGGCAGAAAGGAAAAGCAGCTTGCACAATCTCAACTTGAACGACTTGGAATATGGGATATACGCAGGAAATGTTACAGGCATTTGTCAGGAGGACAGCAGCAGCGCGTCCTTCTGGCGAGAGCCCTGTGTGCAACTGAGAACCTTCTTCTGCTTGACGAACCGGTAACTGGCCTTGATCCTGTTGCAACGGCACAGTTCTATCAGATGATACAGCAGTTAAATGAAAATGGTGTGACAGTGATCATGATATCACATGATCTGAGGGCAATAGATTGCGCCAGACATGTGCTTCATATGAATCATGGGGGCTCGTTCTGGGGCAGCAGAGAGGAATATAAGAACAGCAGATATTGGAACATCATTTCGGTAGAATATGAGAAAGGTGGTGGACAGAGTGCAGCTTGTTGATAAGTTAATTTACTATATGCAGTATCCATTTGTTAAGTATGCTCTTGTGGTTGGTATTCTTATAGCATTGTGTTCGTCACTTTTCGGTGCAACATTGGTTTTGAAAAGATTTTCATTTATCGGCGATGGACTTTCGCATGTTGCATTTGGAGCAATGGCGGTAGGATCTGTTCTGAAACTGACAAACAACACGATCATAGTGATGCCGGTGACTGTGGCTGCTGCAATTCTCATACTTATGTCGGGACAAAATGCGAAGCTTAAGGGGGATGCCGCGATAGCTATGATGTCTGTCGGTGCTTTAGCCGTAGGTTATCTGATAATGAATGTATTTTCCACGTCGGCAAATGTATCTGGCGACGTGTGCTCAACGTTGTTTGGTTCAACCTCAATACTTACATTGACAATGGGAGAAGTGTGGCTGTGTATAGTTATGTCAATATGTGTAATAGCGTTTTTCTGTTTATTCTACAACAGGATATTTGCAGTCACATTTGACGAGAGTTTTACCAGGGCAATCGGGAAAAATGCAGGGGCATATAATCTGGCGCTGGCGGTGATAATCGCTGTGATAATAGTGCTTGCAATGAATCTGGTGGGCTCCCTGCTCATCACGGCGCTTCTGGTATTCCCTGCACTTTCAGCAATGCGAGTTATGTATAGCTTCAGGTCGGTGGTATTATATTCGGCTGTATTGTCAGTTGTGGGAACTTTGGCTGGAATGTTGGTATCCATATTATTTTCAACACCGGTGGGTTCTACGATAGTTGCGTGTGATATGGTTATATTTGCTTTTAACAGTATAGCAGGGAAAGTGATGAGGAGATAAGAATATGTATATGAATAGAAATAGAAGAATGCATGGATGCAGACACAGATTTAAGCGATTGATTATGTCAATATTGGTGCTTAGTATGCTGCTGACTGTCACAGGCTGTGGTGGAGCATCTCAGACTGCGGGCAGTCGTTTGAACACACAGAATGCAGTGGATAAGGTGCTTAATCAGAAAACAGGCGATGGTGATGTGGAAAGTAAGTCGTCAGTGGGAGCCACAACAGAGACGATGATCACAACAGAGATGCAAACCACGACAGAGACAGAATCCGCATCTGTAACTGAGGCGACATCAGAACCAACATATGGGCAGGTTGTGAATGGAGACAGCTCAGTTATAGCGCAATACAAGTCTGAGGGTGTGGATGTGGATCTCACACTTATGGGAAGCGATCTTGTATATGCGACGGTATATCAGATGATGTCAAAACCTGAGGAATATGAGGGCAAGACGATAAGGATAGAAGGAAAGTATTATGCATCCTATTATCCAATAACCGACAAATATTATAATTATTGTCTCATAGCTGACGCTCTGGCATGCTGCAGTCAGGGGCTTGAATTTGAACTTGGTGGAGGTGCAGTATATCCAGGCGATTACCCGGCGGACCAGAGTGAGGTGATCGTTACGGGAGTATTTGAAACCTACACAGAGGAGGCTGGACAGACATTTTATTACTGCAGGTTGAGAGATGCAGAATATCAACTGGTATCGACAGAGAATCAGTAGAGTATAAATTGCATAACATTTTTGGAATCCGGGCAGATCAAAGTGCCCGGATTTTTTGAGTAAAAAATATTCAGAATCAGGAGGAACATAGTTGCATCAAAACCAGGAATCACATAGAAAAATATGGCAAAATGACGCAAATATACTAAAAAGCATTAAAAATAGCTAAAAAATGATAAAATTACTTAAAAAAGAATTTGATATATTGTAAAAACTATGCTAATTTTGAATAAAGGTAAATATTCAGCCGTGCAGGATAAGAACAGCGGATTCGACATGCTTGCATGTAAGAATCAGGTGTTCTTATCCTGTGGTGACTCGAATAGAGTCACCGCCCCATACAATGAGCAAAATAGCTGCGCAGCAGCGAAAGAACACGGGAACCGTGCGGTTTTGCGAATGTATGGTCGGCTGAATACATTAAAATACACAGAAGGGATGTGATGAAGTGAAAGAGAAATACAAAGGTGTACAAAAACTCACAGATAATCCGTTCCTCAATCTCTATCATATAGATGCGGTTGACACGGCTGGAAAAGACTTCAATTATTACTTTGCTTCAAGGAATAAAGAGAACGACATCAAGATAAAGACCCACGATATAAAACCGGAAGGAATAGTTATATATGGAGTTAAGCTGGAAGATGAGCCGAAGCTGGTGCTCATAAGGCAGTACAGATACCCACTCGATGCGTATATATATGAACTTCCTGCAGGACTGGTGGACGGAGATGAGACTCCGGCGCAGGCAGCAGTCAGGGAGATGAAGGAAGAGACAGGGCTTACCCTTGATGTATATGAGGGCGGAGAAGAACTCTACAGAAGGCCATTCTATATGGGCCCGGGATTTACGGATGAGATGAGCAGTGCTGTATTTGGAACAGTTACAGGAACACCAAATCTCGACAGCAAGGAGAGCACAGAGGACATACAGGTCATACTCGCAGACCGAGGTGAGGTCAGAAGAATCCTGTCAGAGGAACAGGTGTCGCTCAGAGGAGCATACCTCATGACACATTTTCTGGCTGAGGGAGATCCACTAGAATTCCTGAGAAAATAGGAAGCGCTGAGCAGTGATTGCTCAAACAGCAGAACGTTCATAAAAGGGCATACTAAATGAGAAAAAAGAAGGAGAAGTAGAAAGATGAGTTACAGAGACACATATGATTTTTGGATGACAGATGATTATTTTGATGAGGACACCAGGAAGGAGCTTGCAGCCATAGCTGATGATGAGGCTGAGATCGAGGACAGATTCTATCGTGATCTTGTATTTGGAACTGGTGGACTCAGAGGTGTGATAGGCGCGGGAACCAACAGAATGAACTTCTACACCGTCCGCAAGGCTACACAGGGTCTTGCAAACTTCATTGTGAAGCAGAATGCGCAGGACAAGGGCGTGGCAATAGCATACGATTCAAGAAAGTATTCTCCAGAGTTTGCAGCAGAAGCAGCTCTCTGCCTGTGTGCAAATGGAATCAAGTCATATCTCTTTGAGTCACTCAGACCTACACCTGAGCTTTCATATGCAGTCAGAAAGCTTGGATGTACAGCAGGTATAGTTATAACAGCCAGCCACAATCCACCAGAGTACAACGGTTACAAGGTATACTGGGAGGATGGCGCGCAGATCACGGCTCCAAAGGACAGAGAGATCATCGCAGAGGTTAAGGCTGTAACAGATTTCCATACAGTAAAGACCATGGATAAGCAGGAGGCACTTGATAAGGGCCTTCTCACTATCATAGGTGCCGAGATAGATGACGCATATATGGAGGAACTCAAGAAGCAGATCATTCATCCTGAGATCATCAAGGAGCAGTCAGAGAACATCAAGATCGTATACACACCGTTCCACGGAACCGGTCTTGTACCTGTAAAGAGAGTCCTGTCCGAGCTTGGTTTCAAAAACGTATACATTGTTCCTGAGCAGGAGCTTCCAGACCCTGAGTTCACAACGCTTGAGTATCCAAACCCAGAGGATCCAAAGGCATTTGAGCTTGCCCTCAAGCTGGCAAAGGAGAAGAATGCGGACATAGTTCTCGCTACAGATCCTGATGCAGACCGTCTTGGAATATACGCACTCGATACAAAGACAGGCAAGTATATGCCATTTACAGGAAATATGTCAGGACTTATAATCGCTGAATACCAGTTCAGAGAGAGAACAAAATGCGGTCTCATGCCAAAGAATCCGGCCATGGTCAAGACTATTGTAACCACAAATATGGCTGATCCGCTGGCTGCAGATTACAATGTCAACCTCATCGAGGTTCTAACAGGCTTCAAGTTCATCGGTGAGCAGATCAAGTTCTTCGAGCAGAATAATTCATACAATTTCGTAATGGGTATGGAGGAGAGCTACGGATGTCTCGTTGGAACATACGCAAGAGACAAGGATGCTCCGGTTGCAGTTATGTGTCTCTGCGAGGCTGCAGCATACTGCAAGAGCCAGGGAATCACTCTGTGGGATCACATGCTTGATCTCTATGAGAAGTACGGATATTACAAGGAAGGCCTCTACACAATAACGCTCAAGGGTGTTACAGGAGCAGAGAAGATCCGCAAGATCATGTCCTCACTCAGAGCTGAGTCACTTACTCAGATCGATACACTCAAGGTTCTCAAGGTTCGTGATTACGAGAAGAACACGATCACAGATCTTGCCACCGGAGAGGTCACAGAGTCAGGACTTCCACAGTCCAACGTTCTCTACTACGACCTTGAGGATGGCGCATGGGCATGTGTACGTCCATCAGGAACAGAGCCAAAGATCAAGCTGTACTACGGAATCAAGGGAACAAGCCTTGATGATGCAGATGCAAAGCTTGAAGCTCTCCAGACAGCACTTGTTGAGAAGCTCAACAAGCTGGCAGAGTAGCATAAGTATAATATATAGCAAATACAAAAAAGCGCCGTCTGGTCTGGTGACCGGACGGCGCTTTGCTGTCATTATACGATTACGTCGAACTGTATGTAGTCTCCCTGGTCGGTATTTACCGTGTCGAGATATATTTTACCATTGTACTTGTCGGTCAGTTTTTTCAGGTTGTAGAGACCGTAACCATGGCCATGTCTGTCTCCGGTTTTGGTGGTATATCCAGGTGAGAACATATTCTGGCGGAATTCGTTGGTTTTGACGGAACCCTTGTTTCTTGTTCTTATTTCTATCTGGTTCTGCCTGCTGTCCAGGTACAGATATGCAGTGCCAAATGGGGCGGTCGATTCAAGCGCATTATCGATCAGTATACCGATGATCCTGATCAGTTCATACTCCGGCATTCGGCTCTTCAGATCCCTGGATGCCACCTGGACTACGAGCTCCTTCTGATCCTTCTGTGCCTCCGTGATCTTGCTGTACACAAATCCGGCTACAACGCTCAGGTTGATCTTGAGCAGATCACAAATGGCCTCTGTAAAGGAATAAAAAAGGTCGGTTATATTACAAGTCAATTGCAGAAAATATAATTCTTTTAGTTAATACCGCCATAATAAAACGGCTGCAATATACATCTGCGCAACAAAGTGATATAAATTGCAAGATTAAATATTGAATTTAAAAACTGCTTAATATATTATACAAATAACAATAAATTAGCTAAAAATAGCCTAATAAAATGAACGAAAGATAAATTGTGGATAGATAAAAAGGAAAAATCTGTGTGGCCTGTGAGGTCAGGAAAGGGGTAGAAGATGGACGCAAAGCAGAGATACGAGATGTGGCTTGGCAGCGATCAGGTAGATGATGTTACGAAGCAGGAGCTCGTAAACATAAAGGATAATGAAGCGGAGATTGAAGATAGATTTTACACAAACCTTGAGTTTGGAACAGGTGGACTTCGAGGCGTGATGGGAGCGGGAACGAACCGCATGAACATTTACACGGTTCGCATGGCAACACAGGGAATTGCTAACTACCTGGCGAAGATCGGAATATCAGAGCCGTCGGCAGCTATAGCATTTGACAACAGAAACAATGCTTCGCTGTATGCGCTTGAAACTGCTCTCTGCCTGTGTGCAAATGGCGTGAAGGTGTATCTGTTTGATGCGCTCCGCCCGACACCGGAGCTTTCATTTGCAGTGAGACATCTGCACTGCAATATCGGCGTGAATATAACGGCAAGCCACAATCCAAAGGAATACAACGGATATAAGGTTTACTGGGATGATGGAGCCCAGATCGTATCTCCTCAGGATAAGGAGATCATTGCAGAGGTCAACAATATAGAAGATTTCTCCATGGTTAAGACTATGGACAAGGACGCTGCAATAGATGCAGGACTGTTGAATGTGATCGGTCAGGAGATCGATGACGCATATATAGGAGAGCTTCACAAGCTTGTCATGAATCCGGAGGAGATTCAGAAGGCGGGAGATCTGAAGATCGTATATTCTCCGCTTCACGGAACAGGCCTTAAGCCTGTTACAAGAGTTCTCAGCGAACTTGGTTTCAAGGATGTACATGTCGTTGAGGAACAGGCTGTTCAAGATGGTAATTTCCCAACTGTGAAATCTCCAAATCCTGAGGGCGCAGAGGCGTATGCCCTGAGTCTTGAGCTGGCGAAGAAGGTCGGCGGCGAGCTGATTCTTGTCACAGACCCTGATGCTGACAGACTCGGAATGTATGGATATGACAGCAAGAATAATGAATATAAAGAATTTACGGGCAATATGTTCGGTGCGATCCTCTGTGATTACGTGCTGATGCAGAGATCCCAGAGCGGAAGACTGCCTGAGAATCCGGCGATTGTAACTACGGTTGTTATCACCAATATGGTCAAGGAGATATGTAAGAAGTACGACACTTTCTGTGACTGCAACAACCTGATCGGATTTAAGAATATAGCATCGAGAATGAGGGCTTATGAGCAGACAGGTGAACACAATTATGTGTTCGGGCTTGAAGATACATTTGGATGTCTGCCTGGTACATATGCAAGGGACAAGGACTCGGTTGGAACGCTGATGCTTCTCTGTGAGGCTGCGGCATACTACAAGAACCGTGGCATGACTCTGTGGGACAGAATGGTTGAATTGTGGCAGGAATATGGTTACTACAAAGAGAAGGTTCAGACCATGAAGTTTGACGGACGCGAGGGTGCTGCAAAGATACAGTCAATGATACAGACGCTGAGAGATAATCCGGTGCAGAAGGTCGGAACTTACAGCGTGGAGAAGATCTACGACTACAAGCTTGGAACAGAGACAGACGCAGCGACAGGCAAGTCCGAGGCGGCGGTGCTTCCAAAGTCCAACATGATATATTATCAGCTTGCGGATGGCGCATGGTTCCTTGTGAGACCTTCAGGCACAGAGCCGAAGATCAAGTTCTATCTCGGGGTAAAGGGAAACTCACAGGAGGATGCGGCAGAGCAGCTTGACGGGCTTGCGGCAAATGTGAAGGCGATGTTCTCATAAAACGGGATGATTGGTAAGAAACGAAATGGCTGGCAAATAAATGTCAGCAGAAAATAGGTTCGAAGATCGCGGTCGCGACTAAAAATAATTACAAGGTGGAGGTAAAAAAGATGGGTTACATGGACGAATACAAGTTCTGGCTTGAGTCAGACTGCTTTGATGAGAAGACCAAGGAAGAGCTTAGAAGTATCGCAGATGATGACAAAGAGATCCAGGACAGATTCTACAAGAATCTGAAATTTGGAACCGGCGGAATGCGCGGAATCATGGGTGCTGGAACCAACAGAATGAATATATATACAGTTACAAAGGCTACACAGGGCCTTGCAGAATACATACTTGAGGTTGGCCCTGAGGCTGCTAAGAGAGGTGTAGTAATTGCCCATGACTGCCGAAATATGTCAGCAGAGTTCACAGAGGTATCAGCTCTGTGTCTCAATGCAAATGGCATAAAGACTTATGTGTTTGATGCACTCCGCCCTACACCTGAACTGTCATTTGCAGTGAGAGAGCTTGGATGTATAGCCGGAATCGTGGTAACAGCAAGCCACAATCCACCTGAGTACAACGGCTATAAGGTGTACTGGGAGGACGGCAGCCAGATCGTATCCCCTCAGGATCAGGATATCCTGAAGCATGTGGCGGATGTAGAGAGATACGAGGATGTCAAGACCATGGACAAGGACAAGGCGGTTGCAGACGGTCTGTTCTGTATGGTTCCTGCAAGTGTTGATGAGAACTATTATCAGGCGCTCATAAAGCAGACCATCCACGGCGACATAATTCCGAAGGTTGCAGACGATATCAAGATAGTATACACACCACTTCATGGAACAGGAAATGTACCTGTAAGGGAAGTGCTCAAGAGACTTGGCTTCAAGCACGTATATGTTGTAGAGGAGCAGACTGTTCCTGACGGGGACTTCAGTACAGTCAAGTCACCAAATCCGGAGGAACCATCAGCATTTGCCATGGGAATAGAACTGGCAAAGAAGGTTGATGCGGACGTTATCATGGCCACAGATCCTGATGCAGACAGACTTGGAATATACGTCAAGGACAGCACGGGAATCTGGAAAGACACGGAATTTGCAGATGATCCGGCATATCCATATGTCCGCTTCAATGCCAATATGACAGGTGCCCTGATAGCAGAGTATGTATGCCGTGAGCAGAAGGCAGTCGGCAAACTGCCGGAAAATGGTGCTATCTGTAATACAGTAGTCAGCACCAATCTTACAAAGGCGATAGCAGAGAATTACAATCTGAAATATATAGAGACACTCACCGGATTCAAGTACATAGGTGAGCAGATACTTCTCTTTGAGAAGAACAACACATACAAGTTCATCTTCGGAATGGAGGAGAGCTTTGGATGTTTGGTAGGAGACTACACTCGTGACAAGGACGCCTGCGCAGCCGTTGTCATTTTATGTGAAATAGCAGCATTTTATAAGCTGCAGGGAGAAACCATCTGTAATGCCATGGAAGAGGTTTACCGCAAATATGGCTATTACTTTGAAGGTGCGTTTGGGATAACTCTAAAGGGTGTAGATGGTGCAGCACAGATTAAGGAGATGATGGAGAACTTCAGAAACCATCCACTTACGACCTTTGCAGGTATCAAAGTTACCGGCATGAGGGACTATGTGAGCGGAATCCGCAAGCCGCTTGATGGCGAAGAGGAGAATATGGGCCTTCCAAAGTCGAACGTGCTGTACTATGAGCTGGAAAATAATGCCTGGTTCGCGGTTAGGCCTTCTGGAAATGAACCAAAGATCAAATTCTACTTTGGCGTGAATGAAAACAGCCTAAAAAATGCCATGTCAAAGATAGACGAGATGAAAGCATGTGTGCAGGAGCTTGTTAAATAAACAATCACAAAATATGGCAGAATTTACTGCCGAAAAATAAAAACATTCCTTCCATATACTACAAAAATTAACATACAAATGCACTTTCCAGCCAATGCGCTGAACAAGAGGGATCTCGGCTTTGAGGCTGAGGTCCCTTTTGTAAAAGTAAAATATAGTTAAAAATGCTAAAAATCTGTTTAAAAATTAACTAAAAAATGTTACAATGTATAAAGTAACTGCAGTGTGTGGCAAACGCGGATAGGAGTAGTATAGGAGATCATATGCCAGAAATAGAAAAAGAAATAGAAAAAGAAATAGAAAAGAAAAATGTAAAAAGTATCGCTGGACATATCATCGATGAGAAAACCGATGAAAAAGAGAAACGAGAGCCGGAGAGTGTCTTGGATGTGGATGAGCATATGTCTGAGAAACAGAAGCTCAGTCTTATGAACAAACAGCAGAAAAGGGAATATATACTGGAGTATTATGCCCCGAAGGCTCTATTTGCACTTGTTGTTGTTGGCATAGTTGTATTCCTTGTCGTAAAACATTTTACGGCGGAATCTGCTGCACTCAACATCCTTGCGGTCAACACTACACAACAGGAATCTGCGGCGAATGACAAGGCATATTATGAGGAATTCCTCAGTGAAAATGGCCTTGATGCGGAGAAGGAATATGTCAGCATAAGTACAGGGATCGGCGTATCAACTGATCCGAATGATGCCATGAGTCAGGATAGTCTACAGCTTATACAGAACAAATTCATGGCGAATGCGGTGGACGTGTTCTTTGCCGACACAGACCTTGTCATGAGTTTTGGAGAGTTCGGATATATGCAGGATCTTGATAAGGTGCTGACTGATGAACTGAAAGAAAAGTATAAAGATTCGTTTGTGTATGCAACGGTTATTGAAACGGGTGAGAAGATACCTGTCGGAATAAAGATCGGTGATAATTCCTGGGTGAAGGATACCGGTTGGTATGAAATGGATGTTGCAGTGGGATTTGGTGAGAATGCCAAGAATATGGATCTTGCACTTGAATTTCTTGAATACATAAGCAGAGAGTGATACCCATAAATAAAACGAGGAGACTATAGATACATATGAGCATAAGATA
This sequence comes from Coprococcus sp. AF16-22, assembly GCF_003461545.1. Classification (NCBI taxonomy): domain Bacteria; kingdom Bacillati; phylum Bacillota; class Clostridia; order Lachnospirales; family Lachnospiraceae; genus Coprococcus; species Coprococcus sp. AF16-22. The sequence goes on along the minus strand of NZ_QTXH01000013.1, from coordinate 27,700 downwards.
TGATGAGGCAAACAGAATATTTGAACTTGATACGAGAAACACGAGTTACCGGATCGGAATCGTCGATGAAGAGGGGTTTGTCGGACATATATATTATGGACAGAAGATTCGTCCGCAGAAATGTGATCAGTTTTTGAGAACGTGTGAGGCTCCTTTTGTTCCGTCCAAGAATAACAGGGAGAGATGTTCATTTATGGATACATTTCCGACAGAGTATTCCGGAAATGGAATAGGAGACTACAGGGAGAGTTGTATTGCAGTAAAGACCGCAAATGGCAGCAGAACCGTTGATCTGAAATTTGTGGATTACGATATTGTAAATGGAAAACCGGGGATTAGTGGCCTCCCGGCATCATTTGCGGGAGAAGAGGAGGTTCAGACTCTCGTTGTCCATATGATGGATGGGGGATGTGGCATTGATGTTGACCTGATATATTCTGTGTTTGAGGATGAGGATGTTATAACTAGAAGTGTGAGCGTGAAAAATGCAGGTGATAAGGATATCAGGCTCACAAAGGTATATTCTGCATGTATAGACATGGATGACGAGGATTTTGAGATGCTTACTCTTCATGGCTCATGGGCCAGGGAGAGACAGATCGAGAGACGCCCGATAGCTTATGGCAAGCAGAGTGTAAGCTCTCTCCGCGGTGAGTCATCCCACCAGGACCATCCGTTTATGGCATGGATGACAAAGGGTACAGATCAGACTACGGGTGATGTATATGGAATGCATTTTGTGTACTCGGGTAACTTCATCGCACAGATAGAGAAATCACAGTTTGATTCCATACGCGCAGTCATGGGCATACATTCAGAGGGATTTGAGTGGTGGCTCACGCCTGGAGAGACGTTTACAGCGCCTGAGGTTGTGCTTACATACAGCCATGATGGACTTGGACAGATGACTAGAAATCTTCATGATTTTTACAGATGCCACATGATAAGGAGCAGATATCTTCACCAGAAGAGACCTGTCCTCATCAACAACTGGGAGGCTACATATTTTGACTTTGATACCGATAAGCTCCTTGCGATAGCAAAGAGTGCGGCAGAACATGGAATAGAGATGCTGGTCATGGATGATGGCTGGTTTGGACATAGAAATGATGATGCCACAAGTCTTGGAGACTGGTTTGTAAATGAAAACAAGATCAAGGGCGGTTTGAAACATCTTGTTGATGAGGTGAATAAGCTGGGGCTGAAATTTGGAATATGGATGGAGCCTGAAATGATTTCCCCTGATTCTGAACTTTACAGAAAGCATCCCGACTGGGCGTTTGCGGTTCCGGAGAGAACGGCTACATTATCGCGAAATCAGTACGTGCTTGATCTCTCGAGAAAAGAAGTTAGAGACTACGTGTATGAATGTGTGCATAACGTGATCTCATCAGCAAATATTGAGTATGTTAAGTGGGATATGAACAGACAGCTCACGGATATCGGCAGCGTAGAATTCACCGGAGACAAGCAGGGAGAATTGGCTCACAGGTATGTGCTTGGAGTATATGAGCTGCAAGAGCGCCTTGTTAACGATTTCCCAGATCTTTTGCTTGAGAACTGCTCGGGCGGTGGTGCAAGATTTGACCCTGGCATGCTTTACTACAGTCCGCAGATATGGTGCTCCGATGACACGGATGCCATAGAGAGACTTTCTATACAGGAGGGAACGGAACTGATATATCCGCTTTCGACCATGGGCGCCCATGTGTCGGATTGCCCTAATCACACAGTTGGAAGGAGTACACCTTTTATGACCAGGGCACATGTGGCTCTGGCGGGAACATTTGGCTATGAACTCGATATCACAAAAATAAGTGAAGAAGAACGTGCGATGATACCTGAGCAGGTGTCTATGTATCATAAATATAATGATCTTGTAAGGGAGGGTGATTATTATAGGGTTGCATCGTACAGGGAAAATGGACTGTATGATTGCTGGATGGTTGTTGCAAAGGATAAGAGTGAGGCGTTGGTGACTTACGTTCAGGTGCTTGGAAGACCTAACGTACACAGTAGAAAGATAAAACTTTTAGGGCTTGACGTGGCTGCAGATTACAGACTTGACGGAACGGAGAAAGTGTATGGGGGAGATCTCCTCATGAATGCCGGAATGCTCATTGAAACTATGCGTGGAGATTATATGAGCAGACTGTATCACTTTGTACTTGACAATAGTTTAACCTAAAAATAAAATAAAAATTAAGTTATTTAACCACGTGAAAAAATAAAGTGAGAAGGACTAGTTATGGCAAAATCAGTAAAATTGGGAGACATAGCTGCCATTGTTGGCGTGAGTACCGTGACGGTCTCAAAGGCACTTTCAGATCAGAAGGGTGTCAGCGAGGAACTCAGAGCACAGATCAAACAGTTGGCAGATGAGATGGGATACCAGTCACCATCTGAGATCAGAAAGAAGACGGCAAAGAAAAAGTATAATATTGGTGTTCTCATTCAAGAGATATACCTTGGAAAGTATCCGTCGTTCTATTGGCAGTTATATCAGGTACTTAACAAAAAGGCGGTGGCAAGAGGCTGCTTTACTATGCTGGAGTTTGTTTCCAGAGATAGTGTATTGAACGCTGAGATGCCTATGCTCTTGGAGGACGACAAGGTTGATGGAATAGTTGTTGTAGGTTCCATGGGTAAGGAATACCTGGAAAAGCTGGAGAAGACAGCCAAGGTTCCTGTAGAATATGTGGATTACTATGACAATTCGAGACCGATAGACACGGTTATAGCAAATAGTTTCTATGGAAGCTATATGCTGACTAATTATCTGTATGATATGGGACATAGAGATATTGCATATGTTGGCACGATAGGTTCAACGAACAGTATAACTGACAGATATTTGGGCTATATAAAGTCTTTGTTGGAGCATGATATTCCGCTCAGAGAAGACTGGGTTATTCCGGACAGAGATGTGAAGACGGGTCAGTTTGACGAGGAGAACTGTTTTAAACTTCCAAAGAATATGCCTACAGCGTTTGTGTGCAACTGTGATCTTGCGGCAGCTACGCTCATAAAGATACTCAATGCTGCGGGCTACAGAGTTCCTGAGGATGTGTCCGTTGTGGGGTTTGATAATTACATGTATCCTGGAAGCTGCGATATAGGCGTGACCACATACGAGATCAATATGCAGGAGATGGCAGAGAGAACCATGCATAAGATTATAAAAAAGATATCCAACGAAAAATATACTGATGGCATATTTGTCGTGGATGGACGAATCGTGGTAAAGGATAGCGTTGCCAGAATAGAACGATAATGGAACGATAATAAAACTACATATCAATTGTAATGCAAATCGGAAATAGACACCGGTGCAGCCTGCTTGAAAGACAGCGGAGTTGTACCGGTGTCTTTTTTGAACAGATTTATAAAATGGTTTGTGTTCTCGATTCCAACCTGGGATCCGACCTCGTGGACGGACAGATCTGTTGTGAGAAGGAGCCTTTTGGCAGCATCGATCCTGCGACTGTTGAGATAGCGCATAGGTGATTCACCGAAGTGAAATGAAAATTCTCTGCATATCCTGTATCTGCTGATCCTGTAAGTTGCCTCGAGGTCATCAAGCGACATCGGTTCGGCGTAGTTTGTATCCATCTGATTCTTTACCGATAAAAGATAAGAAGGCACACAATCCATCTTCTTGGATGAGTTTTCAATAAATACACATAATTCGGTCAGGATATCATTAAACCATTTGGAAATTCTGAAAATATCGGTGGCAGACAACTCCCCCTGGAGTCTGATTATCAGTGAAAGATGGCTCCAGAGTACAGAGGCTCCGGCAGAGTCCTTTTTATAATATATGGATTCGGGGAGAAACTCGTGATACAGGCGAAGCGGAGCTCCGAGGATGAATGCATCGTAGAAACGACACTTGCCGTTCGTGGCGTATGTTATTTCTGATCCTGCCTCAAAAAGCGCGGCTGTATTCTTGGAATATGATGATTTGCTGTTGCCCGATGTTACTGTAAGAGTTCCTTCATATATATAGAAGAAATGGTAACACGGAATGAAAGAGAAGGTATAACTGCATGAATAAGCAAAAGAAATATCGCCGTTGGCCAGAAGATGAATCAGGCCATCGTTAATCATTGATTCTTCATATGTAAAGAACGCACTGTGGAATCTTGCGTTCTCAATATCTTTCTGAATATTGTAACCTGACAGTACAGTGCAGGAAATTAATTCTTTAGCTAACATGTAAACCACCTCCTATCTATAATAATACAATTATTAAACAATCATCACAAGCTAAAAGCGATATAAATTAGTGGCTAATTAGCTAAAAAAACAATAAAATGCTAATTAAAGATAAAAATATATAGATAAAATGTCTATATGATATTGAAAAAAAATAATGATAATGGTAAAATTAACGAAAAGTACAAAATACTGTGATTAAAAACAAAATTGAGTGATGACTAAAAAGTAAATTAATGTATACTTAATATAAAGTTAAAAACAAAGAAGGTTTTAAGGAGGACAAAACTATGAAATCAAAGCGTATTGCATGTATCGCAATGGCTGGTCTTATGGCTGCATCACTTGCAGGTTGTGGAGGCTCAGACAGCGATAACAAGGACACAACAGAGGCAACAAAGGCTGCCACAGAGGCAGCAGGAAGTGATTCAGCAGATGACACAACAGCTGATGCTGAGGGAATCAAGTCATATGCAGACATCCAGTTAGGAACAGACTTCACAGATCTTTCAGCGGAGATCAAGTTCTACAACAACAGAACTGATATGGACTCAGATGACTACGGCGGAAAGAACTGGAAGCAGTATCTTGAGGACTTCAACAAGGAGTATCCAAACATCAAGGTTGATGTTATCACAGATACAAACTATGCAGAAGATGCTCTTACACATCTTCAGTCAGGAAACTACGAGACAGTAATGTGTATCCCGGCAGTTGACATGGCAGACCTTTCAACATATTTCATGTCATTTGGCGATTATGATACAATGAGCAGTCTTGTAAATTACTCAAACAGATGGCTGTATCAGGGTCAGGTATATGGTGTACCTCTTGCAGCTACAACACAGGGTATCGTATACAACAAGAAGGTATTTGCTGATGCAGGTGTAACAGATTTACCTAAGACACCAGAGGAGTTCATCGCAGCTCTTAAGGCCATCAAGGAGAAGAATCCAAAGTGCATCCCACTTTACACAAACTATGCAGCAGGCTGGACAATGGGAGCTTGGGATGATTATATCTCGATCACAGCAACAGGCGATGCTACATACAAGAACCAGAAGTTAGCCCATACAAAGGATCCATTCAAGAACTATGGCGACGATACACATGCTTATGCAGTATATAAGATCCTTTACGATGCAGTATCACAGGGACTTACAGAGGATGATTACTCAACAACAGATTGGGAGTCATGTAAGGGAATGATCAACAACGGCGAGATCGGATGTATGGTACTTGGTTCATGGGCATACCCACAGATGGAAGCAGGCGGACCTAACGCAGACGATATAGGATACATTCCTTTCCCTATCTCAGTAAATGGTAAGCAGTACGCTTCATCAGGTGCAGATTACTGCTACGGTATCAACGTAAACGCTTCAGATGATGAGAAACAGGCAGCTCTTGTATTTGTTAAGTGGATGACAGAGAAGTCAGGATATGCTTACAACGAGGATTCACTTGCACTTGTTCCTGGTTCAGAGTCAAAGATCTCATTCGACGGTGTTGACTTCGTTGCAGACGAGGCAGCACTTGAGGGCGAGGAGGATTACCTCAACCAGCTCAACTCAGAGTCAGAGCTTAACGTAAGCAATGGTGGTAACGACAAGATCCAGGCCATCATCGAGCATGCTGCAAACGGCGACATGTCATTCGACGATATCATGGCTGAGTGGAACCAGAAGTGGTCGGATGCTCAGGAGTCATTAGGAATCGAAGTTACTGAGAAGTAATAAAGATTTCAATATAAATAAGTAAGAATAAGCTACAGACCGGGGCGGGGGTTGCCCGCCCCGGTTTATTTTGAGAAAAATGTCATCAAACGAGTATTTGATGACAGGCTACCAGCAGTGTAGCTCATGATTATAAAAAGGCGGTGGAATGAGTATGGCTAACAAAAAACAATCCGGCTTTGGTAAATGGGCGTCAAGCAGGAAGGGGCAGCAGGTTATAATATGCGCAGCCTTCGCAATTATCCCATTGCTTTTGCTATTAGTATTTACATATATACCATTCGGAGAGATGGTTAAATTTAGTTTCTACAAGATGAAATATACGACGCCTGTAGAAAAGAGAGAATTCGTAGGATTAGAAAATTATATCGATGTGTTCACAAGAAAAGACTGTTTCGGTGCATTAAAGCTCAGTTTGTATTACATCGTAGGAGCACTTGTACAGTTAGTGCTTGCACTTTTTCTTGCAACTCTTCTGAGTTTCAAAGTAAAAGGTGGTAACCTTTTCAAGGGATTTATTTTCTTCCCTTATCTTATCAGTGGTATCGCTGTAGGTTTCATTTTCAAATTCTTCTTCACAAGAGGATTCGTGTTTGACTCAATCCTTCAGTTGTGTGGATTTAGCTTAGACAACCTTCCATACTGGCTCAAAGACCAGAGTGTCAACAACTGGACACTGGTTTCAACCTCGGTCTGGAGATACCTTGGACAGATGATGGTTCTCTTCATTGGAGCTATCATGTCGGTAGATGCAGAACTTTATGAGGCGGCAGAGCTTGATGGTGCAAATAAATTCCAGCAGTTTAAATATATCATACTGCCAAGTATCAAGACAATCGTTACATTAAATGTAATTTTAGCAATAACAGGATCACTCAGTGCTTTCGAGCAGCCTTTCGTTATCACAACAGGTGCAAACGGAACAGGTACTTACTTCATCATCATGAACAAGATAGCACATACAAGCCAGAAGGTCGGTCTTGCTTCAGCAATGGCCGTTGTACTTCTCCTTATCATACTTATATGTGCTGCGCTTCAGAAGCTGTTCTTTGAGTACATCTTCAAGGATTCAAGCTCAGATGATGAGAGTTATAAGGCAAAGAAGCTTCGCAAGAAACAGGAGAGAGATACCAAGAAATACATGAAGCAGATGACTGCTTCTGCGAAGGGAGGCAAGTAACATGGCAAGAGGAAAGACAGATGTGCCAGGCATAGCACCAATAAAAGAAAAACGAACCGTTGGATATTATGTAAGAGGTTTCCTCAAGTACTTTGTACTCATATTCTTCTCACTGTGTGCGGTTGTACCTCTTATATCATGTGTTACAACAGCCTTCAAGACAACAGATGAGTATAAGGCTACTTCAGTAATGGAACTTCCTGAAAGCTTTCTGAACTTCAGCAACTTTGTAAAGGCATTCACGACTGCCAACATGGGACGTGCATTCCTCAACTCAGTAATAGTCATGGTATGCGTACTTATCGTGTCAGTTGTAATAGGAACACAGCTTGCATATGTGCTTAATAGATTCAAGTTCCCGGGAAACGGCTTTATCAGAACACTTTTCCTTGTGGCATCATTGCTCCCTGCAGTTGCTATGCAGGTTACAGTCTACAACATCATGGGTGATCTGAGATTCATAGATCACTTATATGGTTACATCATCATGAGCTGTGGTACAGATGTTATCTCGATCTACATCTTTATACAGTTTATGGAGAACATATCAGTATCTCTTGACGAGTCAGCTATCGTGGATGGTGCATCATACTGGACCATCTACTGGAAGATCATACTTCCACTTCTCAAGCCGGCTATCGTTACTGCTTGTATACTGAAAGGCGTTGTAATCTATAACGAGTACTACGCTGCAAACCTTTACCTCATAAGCCCGGAGATCAAGACAATGGCTATCTCACTTTACAAGTTCGTAGGACCTATGGGCAGCCAGTACAACCTGATATGTGCAGGTGTTATCATATCGATCATACCGGCACTTATAGTATTCATCTGCTGTCAGAAACAGATCTACAGTGGTATTACACAGGGTGCTGTAAAGGGTTAATAATTTATTAGAAGAAGAGAGTTCATGAATATGAGAAATGAAATTCAAAAAGAATTAATAGATGCTATCATCCCATTCTGGGAGGCCCTGAGGGATGATGAGTACGGCGGATTTTATGGGTATATGGATTATGACCTCAACCTTGATAAAAAGGCTGAGAAGGGTTGTATTCTTAACAGTAGAATTACCTGGTTCTTCGCAAGTGCGTATAAGGCACTCAAGGACCCGAAGCTTCTAGATGAGGCTGCTCATGGATATGAATTTCTGAAAGAATATTGTATAGACAGGGAATATGGCGGAATATATTGGTCCATGAATTACGATGGTTCACCCAAAGATACGACAAAACACACCTACAATCAGGCATTTAGTATATATGCCTTATCCGCCTATTACGAAGCTTCCGGCGATTCGGAAGCTTTGGACCTGGCCCTGCAGCTTTTCCATACAATAGAAGAGAAATGTACTGACGAAGGTGGCTATCTCGAGGCATTTACAAGAGAGTTCAAGCCAGAGTCAAATGATAAGCTTTCTGAGAATGGTGTTCTCGCAGAGAGAACAATGAACACACTGCTCCATGCACTTGAGGCTTACACAGAACTTTATAAGGTATCCAAGGATTCCAAGGTAAAGGAGCGCCTGAAATGGCTGCTCGATGTATTTGCTGATAAGGTATACAATCCGGAGCTTAAGAGACAGGAAGTGTTCTTTGATAAGGATTATAACTCTCTGATCGATCTGTACTCATACGGACATGACATTGAGACATCATGGCTCCTGGATAGGGCGACCGAGGTGCTTGGAGAGACAGAGTACACAGAGAAGATTACAAAGATAACAGATATCCTTGCAGAGCAGATATACGAGCTTGCTTTCGATGGACATTCAGTTCTGACAGAATGTGAAAAGGGCGTGCCATACACGGTAAGAGTATGGTGGGTTCAGGCGGAATCAATAGTAGGATTTATAAATGCTTATCAAAAGTCGGGTGATAAAAAGTATTACGAGGCTGCCGAGAAAGTCTGGGAGTACATAAAGGAATATTTTATCGACAAGAGACCGGGATCAGAGTGGTTCTGGGATCTGAATGCAGATGGAACACCGAGAGTCGGACGTCCTATAGTTGAGCCATGGAAGTGCCCATACCACAACGGCAGAATGTGCCTTGAGATTATGAGCAGACTCGCTGACGGCAAGTAGATAGCGTTCAATTGCTTTCAAATTATAAGGAGAATGCCTAAATGATGAATGAGAAATATTATGTAGAGCTTGACAAACTGAACAAGCTTCTTGAGAGAAAGAATAAGAAGACAGATTTCTATAATGGAATCTATGACAGATATGAGTACCCTGTACTCACAAGAGAGATGATACCTCTCACATGGAGATATGACTTAAACCCTGAGACAAATCCATACTTCATTGAGCGTCTCGGAGTTAACGCTGTCATGAACTCAGGTGCTATCTACCTGAACGGCAAGTATTATCTTGTCGCAAGAATAGAGGGAAATGACAGAAAGTCATTCTTCGGCGTAGCTGAGAGTGACAACGGTATCGATGGATTCCGTTTCTGGGATTATCCAATCCTTCTGGATGATGTATGTCCTGAGGAAACAAATGTATATGATATGAGACTGACACAGCACGAGGATGGATGGATCTACGGTGTGTTCTGTTCAGAGAGCAAGGATACAACTGTAAATGACCTCTCAGCAGCAGTTGCAGCAGCAGGTATCGTGAGAACAAAGGATTTAAAGCACTGGGAGCGCCTTGACAACCTCAAGACTCTTCGTTCCCCACAGCAGAGAAATGTTGTACTTCACCCTGAATTTGTGGATGGCAAGTACGCATTCTATACACGTCCAATGGATGATTTCATCGAGACAGGAAGCGGCAGCGGAATAGGATTCGGTCTCTGTGATGATATAGAGCATGCGGTTATAGACGAGGAGAAGATGACAAGTCTTCGTAAGTACCACACTATAACAGAGGCAAAGAACGGTGCAGGTGCACCTCCAATAAAGACAGACAAGGGCTGGATCCACATCGCACATGGTGTGAGAAACACAGCTGCCGGTCTTAGATATGTACTCTACGCATTTGCAACAGACCTCAATGATCCTTCAAAGGTTATCGCTGAGCCATCAGGAATGCTCATCGGACCTCGTGGTGAGGAGAGAGTCGGCGATGTATCCAACGTTGTATTCACAAATGGCGCCATCGTAAACGAGAACAACGAAGTGTTCATCTACTACGCATCAAGCGATACAAGAATGCATGTTGCAACAACAACAGTTGACAGACTTATCGATTATGTATTCAACACACCATCTGATCCGGGAAGAAGTGTAGAGTGCGTAGCACAGAGATGTGAGCTTATCAAGAAGAACCTGGAGTTTCTTAAGAATACAGACAAGTAAGAAAGTATAATATATGGGCTGCCAGATGAAACAGCACGTTGGTTAGTATGCCCTTTGCCTGTGCAGATACCATATAACGTGATAATAAAATAAAAAATCCGGCTAAGATGCCGGAAGAAAGAGGTACTTATGTCAGAAGTAAAAATGTTCAGCGAGCCTGTGCCAAACGTGCCATGGCAGGACAGACCGGCAAATGACAATCATGACGCTCCAATCTGGAGATATACAGAGAATCCTATAATAGGAAGAAATCCGGCAAAGGGTGTTGCAAGAATATTCAATAGTGCAGTAGTTCCATTTGATGGAAAGTTTGTTGGAGTATTCAGAGGTGAGCAGGTGAATGGAATTCCATACATCTACCTCGGAGAGAGCGAGGATGCTATCCACTGGAATATCAGCGAGGAGAAGATCAAGTTTGTTGATGAGAACGGTGAAGAGTTCATGCCTATATACGCATATGATCCAAGACTTGTAAAGGTAGAGGATACATATTATGCAATCTGGTGCCAGGATTTCTATGGTGCAGCGATAGGCATCGCAAAGTCAAAGGATCTCAAGACATTTGTGAGAATCGAGAACCCATTCCTTCCATTTAACAGAAATGCAGTTCTCTTCCCAAGAAAGATCAACGGTAATTTCGTGATGCTGTCACGCCCAAGTGACAGTGGACACACACCATTTGGTGATATATTCGTAAGTGAGAGTCCTGATATGGTTTACTGGGGTAAGCACAGACATGTCATGGGCAAGAGCAGCGAGTGGTGGGAGTCACTCAAGATTGGCGGCGGTGCAGCCCCTATTGAGACTTCTGAAGGATGGCTGTTATTCTACCATGGAGTAGCGGGAACATGTAACGGTTATGTATACTCAATCGGTGGAGCAATCCTTGATATCGACAACCCATCGATCGTTAAGTATCGGTGTGAGAACTTCCTTCTCACACCGGAAGAGTGGTACGAGGAGCGTGGATTTGTTCCTAATGTATGCTTCCCATGTGCTACTATTCACGACAGCGAGTCTGGAAAGATCGCCATTTACTACGGTGCAGCTGACAGCTATGTTGGCCTTGCGTTCACAAAGCTTGATGAGATCGTAGATTATATCAAGTCACACAGTGTGGTAACAACTTCTGATACCGAGATCGGTAGAAGATAGTTAGTTATAGATCGCTATGAGCCCCTACTCATACGCGGCAATTGTATTATTTTTTTCTCATTTCCCAAGGCGGTGCCCGCCGCCTTCGGGGCCCCTCTAAAAAGAAATGTAATGGCAGGTGATTGCCAAAACTTTTAGACTATGACAGCCTGGCAGTAAGCCGGGCTGAATTTGGTTCTGAGAGCTTTGGCAATCATATGACAGATTTTGGATCTAATAAGCCGGGAAAAGGACTCTGATGTATAGAAAAAGGCAACAGATGCAATAAAATAACAGTGGCATACATTATCATGGAAATGACGAGTGAAGAAGTCATAGTCAATGTAAAAATATGATTCCTTCAACGTCTTATATAGAACAGGCAATTGGGGAATGGTGTAATCAGTAACAGGTGTACATATTCGACATTGTCATGGTTCGGACATTTGAGCCCGCCGGTACTTAGATGGCGCGTTAGCGGCATCTTAGTATCCGCTGCAGGGCGAAACGAGCGGGAGCGTTCCGAGCCAGACAAGTCGGATGTGTACACCGTACGGATATGCACACAATTGCCGTACGTCAAAAGGAGGAAAATGACAATGAACAAGGAAATACTTTTTTTAAATCCCGTGTTTACGCACAATATCTGGGGCGGTACAAAGCTCAGAGAAGAATACGGATATGATGTTGAGGGCGATGATATAGGCGAGTGCTGGGGAGTTGCGGCACATGAGAATGGCAACTGTACAGTGAAAAATGGCGAGTTTGCAGGTCAGACGCTTGCCGACTTATGGGACAGCCACAGAGAGCTGTTTGGCGGCATAGACGGTGTCAGATTCCCACTGCTTATAAAGATAATCGATGCAAAAGATGATCTGAGTATTCAGGTGCATCCGGACGATGCATACGCAGCAGAACATGAGAATGGTTCATTTGGCAAGATGGAGTGCTGGTATATTCTTGACTGCAAGGAAGATTCAACACTTGTAATCGGTCATAATGCAAGGACAAAGGAAGAATTATGTGATATGATCGAAGGTAAGAAATGGAAGGAGTTTATCAGAGAGATCCCTGTTAAGAAGGGGGATTTCATTCAGATAGATCCTGGTACAGTACACGCGATCAAGGGTGGAATTACACTTCTTGAGACACAGCAGAACAGTGACATCACATACAGAGTTTATGATTATGACAGACTGAGCAATGGAAAGCCTAGAGATCTTCACGTAAAGCAGAGCATAGATGTTATAACAGTTCCTGCAAAGCCGGTTGAGGACAGCGTTATAAGTGTCAAGGCAGATAAGGCAAATGAACTCTGTGAGCTTATAAGCTGTAAGTATTACACAGTATACAAGCTGGATGTTGAGGGAAAGGCAGAGCTGAATGTGGGCGACAAGCCATTCCTTATCATGTCTGTAGTTGCGGGAAGTGGAACAGTGGATGGAAACGCTATAAAGAAGGGTGATCACTTTATCCTGCCAAACGGATACAGCAACCCAGTGTTTGAGGGCAATATGGAGATCGTAGCATCCACAGTCAGCAAGTAAGATCCTGCCTTTGGAAGAGAATGTCAAGGGGGATAGTTATGAAGAGAAAGACGATAGGTGTTCTGGTAGGTGGAATCACGGATGATTTTACGAGGCTGCTCTGTCATGGGGTTATAGAGAGAGCAAAGACGCTTGATGTCAATATAGTTGTTATTCCGGGTAAGTTTCTTGACCGGGAATACCCAGAAACGTCAGATATATATTATGAATATCAGTATCAGACACTGTTTTCCTATGCTACAAATGAGAATCTGGACGGCGTTATTGTTGCATCGAGTTGTATTGGCTGCTTTGCAACCAAGGAGCGTATCAGCGAATTTATGAAAAGATATCTGCAGATGCCGTGCGTGATAGTGGCTGCAGATGAGCCGGATCAGATTTGTGTCAGATATGACAATGGAGCAGGCATAAGAGAAGGACTCAATTACATGATCGAGGAACTTGGTTATACAAGAATAGGCATGATAGGCGGTCCGGACTCCAATTATGATGCAAAGGAGAGAAGGAGAACCTACATTGAGGTGCTTGAGGCTCATGGAATAGAGTTTGATCCGGGACTTTATGTGGAGGGCAATCTTACATCGGAATCAAAAGAGGTTTTCAGAGATATTCTGGACAGAAATCCGGATATGCAGGGAGTGTTCTGTGTGAATGATTCCTGTGCATCTGGTTTTTATGAAGAACTTAAGGCGAGGGATATTCTGCCGGGAAGAGATATATCAGTCATGGGTTACGATGATATTGAGTGGGCTACACAGATATATCCGACGCTCTCGACTGTGCGTGCAGACGCGGGAAAACTTGGCTCAGAGGCTGTAAATCTTATGGTCAGGCTCATTGATGGCAAGCAGGTTGAGAGTAAGATACTTCCTACTGAGTTTATCAGAAGAGATTCATTCTGTAAAAAAGGCGGATCAAGAAAACGTAGTAAGAATGTCATTGAGGGATATCTCTCAATGAACCATATGCTCTCAGAGCAGTGGGAAGAGCGGAATAAGACTCAGTTCAAGATGAAGACATTTATCCAGAAGGTCTTGAGCTTTGATAGAGGCAACGACAGAAGTTATGGAGAGATTCTTGGCACCATGGACTGGTTGGACATAGAGAATGCATTTATATTCTTATATAAAGAGCCAATAATACATCTGATCGGTGAGCCATTTGAACTGCCTGACCAGTTGTATCTCAAGACTAAGGATCTTAAAGAGAAGGTCAGCAGTGTGATCACTGTGAACCAGAAGGTGTCATCATCAAATCTTTATGATTTTGAGAGCCTCGGTGTGGAAGGAGCTGGAATATATGTACTCTTGCCGCTGTATTCCAACGAAATACTCTATGGAGTCCTTCTGTGTGATCTCACGGAAGGAGTTCTGGTGAATGGGGAGTTTCTTGGAAACCAGGTCTCAGCTGCTGTCAAGATGATCAATCTGCTCAAGACGAACGAGGAGATCATGAAGCGCCTTGAGGAGAGTATGGCGATCCTGCAAAAAAACAACATTATGCTTGACAATCTGTCAAAACAGGATCCCCTTACAGGAATCATGAACAGACGAGGTTTCTTTGACAGATCATTACAGCTGCTCAAGGAATGTGAGGAGCAGAAAAGGACGGCTACGGTATTCTACGCTGATATGAACAGTCTCAAGATCATCAATGACAGATATGGACATGATGAGGGTGATTTCTCTCTTAAAACCATAGGAGATATTCTGATCAAATCTGTAGGCGATAATGGAATCGTAGGCAGAATAGGCGGCGACGAGTATTGTTGTCTTGTACTCGGCCTTAAGGACTCTGACGCTGCAGATGCATTTGCTGAGGAAGTATACAGTTCATTTGAGAAGTTTAATGAGCACTGTGATAAGCCTTATAAAGTGAGTGTATCGCTTGGAAACTGTCAGATCGTAGAATATAACAAGAAAGGTCTTCAGAATGCCATGACTATGGCAGATGAGAAGCTGTATGAGGTGAAGAAGTACAGAAAGAAGGACGTTGTTAAGGTTAAGAATTGATAATTTATATAATAAATAAAAGGTATGATCAGGTTGCGTTGAGTGCAGCTTGATCATACCTTTTTTGTTTCTAGTTATTTTTCTGGTTGTTTTTAGCCTTCAGGGCGGCAATCTCGGCTTTTAAACTGGCGATCTCGGAGTCTTTTTCGGCAATCAATGCATCTGTTTTTTCGCGTTCAGCCGCTAATAGTCTTTCGTCTCTTTCTGCTAAAGCTCTACACAATGGTTGTTCTCCTCCCTTCGAGTCAACAGCAGTATAATAAAGATTTGCATCGCCGGATAAGATTCCGGCTAAAGCCAATGTTGAATTATCAACAATGGATGAGTCTATATCTGCTGTATATGAATATATAGAATGTAACACGAGTCTTAATTCATCAAGTGCTTTGTTATCAAATGATAAATCCTCATCGTGTCCTATGTCAATAACATGTAATGGGTAATCAGGTACGAATGGAGATATTTTATCATCCATATCCATCATCTCGTGCAGTGAGTTTGGGCCATCCCATGGATCTTCACCTGTGTAGAATACAGCAGTAACTATCGGTGTTACCTATTGCTGAAAGCTCAGAACTATATCCCAATGCATCGTATAACATTTTTCTAACTGGCATAGAATAATGAACTTTGGATTGATCTTCAATACCCAGTATAACAAGATAACCTAGCTTTGCCCTACGTATGTTATCTCTATACTTGTTTATTTTTTCTACTTTATATCTGCGTTTATCATTTTGAATTTTTATTGTTCCTGCATATGCAGAATCGTCACGTTCCAGTTCATCTGCCTTAATGATATGTTCGTTGCTGAAAAAGAATCCGTTGAACAGAGCAGCAAATGTTTCGTTATCTTTAAAGAAGTCCTTCAATGCTGAATCAGGACTTGGCATAGTGTGTGTCAAAGTTTCCCTCCTTATAAAAATTCCCGGCCGGTAGGCCTACTTTATGCCATGGAAGGAGGCGTGTCAATAGATTTTGGCAAAAGCGCTAACAAAGCGAATTTTGCCACTCAGAGTGGAAAAACGGGGGGTAAAAATATAGGGATTATACGTGGTGTATAGAAGTGGGAAATATTTCTCATAATACTTTCAGATGGATATGCGATGATTTGGAGGTATAGCTGAGATGAAGAAAAAAGAAGAAAGATTATTTGATGGCTGGAAGCTGGTGACGGATTCGGGGTGTGGCCTGCTCGTGCCGGAGGATGCAGATATAGATCATGAAGTGGTTCCGTTTACAATATCGGTGGATGATATGGATTACATGGATGGGGATGATATGGATACAGGGGATATGCTCGAACATATTGACAGAAGCTGCGAGGGCGGCAGAACGAGCTGCCCTTCGCCGCATGCGTGGCTTGAGGCGTGGGGGGATGCTGGCAATGTGCTTGCATTTACATTGTCGTCTGCGCTGTCCGGCAGCTACAACAGTGCCATAGCTGCAAGGCATATGGCGCTTGAGAAGAACCCGGACAGGAATATCGCGGTTATAAATACATGTGGTGCGGGAGTATTCCCTGAACATCTGTTGCATGCAATATGTGAAGGGATTGAGGATGGGGATTCATTCGATACAATAGTAAGCGTTGCTGACAAAGCAGTGAGGGAGACGCAGGTGATGTTTGCCTTGGGGAGTCTGGACAACCTGATAAAGGCGGGCAGATTAAATAAGCTTGTGGGTTATGCGGCTCATAGATTCAATATATCCGCAATAGGTGTGGCATCACCTGGTGGACGAATTGAACTCAGACACAAATTCAGAGGTATGAAGAAGACATATGATAAGCTGATAGATACTCTCCGGGAGACGGGATTTGCAGGGGGAGAGCTGGTCATAAGCCACTGTATGAATGAGGAGGGAGCAGAAAAGCTGGGGCATCTTATCAAGGCTGAATGGCTCGACACGGATGTGAGCGTCGTACCTGCAAGCGGGCTGTGCAGCTATTATATGGGAAAAGACGGGATGATAATAACATATCATGAGTAGACTGCTGCACGGATAAATTATATAAAATGCTTGAAATAGACAAAATAATGAAAAATAATGGAAGGCTGCCGCACCTTCTATTATTTTTTGTGTATTAACCTATTGACATAGTAGGTAAATGGGAATATCCTATTTTTGCGAGTCAGATATTGACTTATTACGCCAAAAAATGGCGGATGAGGGTGATGACTGGAATGACCGTGTATTTGCGGCTGGAATGTGATCACACTCATATGTAAGGAGGATTTACAGATATGGTGATTTCTTCAAAGGGAGAATATGCCCTGAGGGTCATGGCAGACCTTGCCATAAATCACGACGGCAGATTCATTCCGTTAAAAGAAATAGTTCAGAAAGAGGAACTGTCCCAGAAGTATCTGGAGAGTATAATGCGCATGCTGTCCAAGGCAAATCTGATAGAGGCAGCCAGCGGACATGGCGGAGGCTACAGACTCAAAAAGGCTCCTGAGGAATATACGCTTTGGGAGATACTTGAACTCACGGAAGGTGGACTTGCTCCGGTGGCATGCATGAAGAACAGCGCAATGACCTGTGACAGATCCGGACAGTGCTACACTTTGCCGATATGGCAGGGACTGGCGGAGTTGATACAGGATTATTTCCAGGGTAAGACATTGGCGGATATAGCCAGAAATGTGGAATGAGCAGAGTGATTTGATACAAGCAAAAAGATAATTAAAGCGGGACAATTGAATCGCCGGATATAGAAGTGATAAAGCAATTGTCGGGCTTGGTATAAAAGGAGGCAGACTGATGTCAGATAAAAAATTATTGGAAGTTAAGAATTTACATGTTGATGTTGAGGATAAACAGATCCTTCACGGTGTGAACCTGGAGATCGGCAAGGGTGAGACACATGTACTTATGGGACCTAATGGAACCGGAAAGTCAACCCTTGGATATGCACTTATGGGCAATCCTAGATATACAGTCAGAGAGGGCGAGATATGGTTTGATGGTAAGAACATCACAGAAGAGGCTGTCAATGAGCGTGCAAAGGCAGGAATATTCCTCTCATTCCAGAATCCTCTAGAGGTGCCTGGTGTGACACTCAGCTCATTTATAAGAAATGCCCTTGAGCAGAAGACCGGCAAGAGAATCCGTCTCTGGGATTTCAAGAAGGAGCTTGAGAGAACCATGGAGATCCTTCAGATGGATCCTTCATATGCGGAGAGAGACCTGAATGTGGGATTTTCAGGTGGTGAGAAGAAGAAGGCAGAGATACTTCAGCTTCTGATGCTCAAGCCATCACTGGCAATCCTTGACGAGACAGATTCAGGACTTGACGTTGATGCAGTCCGTACAGTATCAGCAGGTATCGAGGAATACCAGAAGAACTGCAAGGGAAGTCTGCTGATCATTACACACAGCACCAAGATCCTTGAGTCGCTCACCGTTGACTACACACATGTCATGGTTGAGGGTAAGATCATAGAGACTGGTGACGCATCACTTGTGGACAAAATCAACGAGTCTGGATTTGCAGAGTATGAAAGGATATAGAAGATGAAGGAAAAGACATATGTAGAGGACATAGACAGAAATATATATGACTTCAAGTATGACGACAAAGATGCCTATAAGCTTAAAGCTGGTCTCACACCTGAGATAGTTGAGCAGCTTTCAAAGGAGAAACATGATCCGGCATGGATGCAGAATTTCAGACTTGAGTCTTTACAGATATACAACAATATGCAGGTGCCTGACTGGGGGCCATCCATCGAGGGTCTGGATATTGACAATATAGTTACTTACGTAAGACCAAATACCAAGATGAAGGGCAGCTGGGATGAAGTTCCTGAGGATATCAAGGATACATTTGAGAGACTTGGAATCCCTCAGGCTGAGAGAAAATCCCTTGCGGGAGTTGGTGCACAGTACGACTCAGAGCTCGTATATCACAATGTCCGTCAGGAGGTTGCGGACATGGGCGTTGTGTACACTGATATGGAGAGTGCACTCACAGGTGAGTATGCAGACATGGTGCAGAAGCATTTCATGAAGCTTGTCACCCCTCATGATCACAAATTTGCAGCACTTCACGGAGCTGTGTGGTCAGGCGGTTCATTTGTATATGTGCCACCTGGAGTAAAGGTTGAGATCCCACTTCAGTCATACTTCAGACTTAATGCAGCGGGCGCGGGTCAGTTTGAGCACACACTCATCATAGTAGATGAGGGAGCAGACCTCCACTTTATAGAGGGCTGTTCAGCACCGAAGTACAATGTGGCGAACCTTCACGCAGGCTGTGTGGAGTTGTTTGTCGGCAAGAACGCAAAGCTCAGATATTCAACCATAGAGAACTGGTCCAAGAACATGTACAACCTGAACACCAAGAGAGCTCGAGTTGAAGAGGGTGGAACCATCGAGTGGGTATCGGGTTCATTTGGATCACATGTGTCATACCTTTACCCGATGAGCGTGCTCAAGGGCAAGGGCGCCAGGATGGAGTTCACCGGAGTTACATTTGCCGGTAAGGGACAGAACCTTGACACAGGAGCGAAGGTAGTTCATGCGGCACCTGACACAAGCTCATATATCAACACAAAGTCTATCTCCAAGGACGGGGGTATAAGCACATTCCGTTCATCAGTTGTAGTGACAAAGGAGGCTGAGGACTCCAAGGCAGCAGTTTCCTGCCAGTCACTTATGCTTGATTCGCTATCACGTTCGGACACCATACCGGCCATGGATATTAGAACCAAGAAGGTAAATGTGGGACATGAGGCACAGATAGGAAGCATCAGTGACGAGGCTGTGTTCTACCTGATGTCCAGAGGAATGAGTGAAGAAGACGCGAGAGCATGTATCGTCAGTGGATTTGCAGACAATGTATCGAAGGAGCTGCCGCTTGAGTATGCTCTTGAGATGAACAACCTCATCCGTCTTGAGATGAAGGGCAGCATAGGTTAAGGAGGTGCGGTGACATGGAGAACAATAACGAGATGAAGATCAACAAGCTCCCGGCAAAGACATGGTACTGGCTTCGCATGAACGACACAGCACTTAACTGGAATCCGGACATGGCGGGATGCAGTGTGAAGATAGATGGCGGCAAGGAAGCTGATAAGCAGGCTTCTGATTTCGATGGAATAGAGACTGGTGCAGGAAGAGATGCGGACGTACTCTTCGCACAGCAGGCAGCAGGAAGTGTACTCGTTGCGGACGAGACCAATAAAGGTCAGACAGTGCACGTGCTGATAAATGGAACCAGGGCAAATGGCAGCAGCGGTTATGCTTACGTGCAGGCAGATGCAGGCTCAGACATGACAGTCATAGAGACATTTGGCGAGAATGCGGAGGGCGGCAGTCTGGCATTCCGTACGCGTTTTAATATAGAGAAGGACGCACACATACGTCTTGTACAGATATTTATGCAGGATGAGAACACGACCATACTCAACGACGTGGGAAGTGAGTGTGCGGAGAATGGGCAGCTAGATGTGCTTCAGATATTTATCGGCAAGGGCAATCTGTACAACGGCGTGAGAACTGAGCTCATTGGTAAGCGTGCTTCAACCAACATGGATATAGGTTACCTTGGCCAGAAGAAGCAGGTCATAGATATCAACCTTGTGGTTAACCATATAGGCAAGAAGACCAACTGCAACATACAGGTGGATGGAACACTTAAGGATGCTGCGGAGAAGATATTCAGAGGTTCGATAGATTTCAAGACAGGTTCATCGGATTCGAAGGGCGCTGAGACTGAGAATGTACTGCTGCTCGGCGATGATGTGGTGAACAAGACTATACCGCTTATCCTCTGTGCAGAGGAAAATGTGGAGGGATCACATGGAGCGACCATCGGTGAGCTTGACGAGGATACTTTATTCTACTTCGCGTCAAGGGGAATCGATATGGAGACAGCCGAGGACATGATGACCAAGGGCAAGATGGAGGTCCTCTACCGCAAGATCCAGGACGAGAACACAGAGAAGCTGGTGGAGAAGCAGCTTGCGGAGGTAATGGAATATGACAGACAGGAATTATAGAGAGGATTTTCCTCTGTTGAGAAACAATGACACAGCTTATATAGACAATGCGGCCACAGCGCAGAAGCCACAGGTGGTCATAGACGCTGAGAGAGAGTTCTATGAGAAGAGCAATGCGAATCCACTCAGAGGATTCTATCCGCTCAGCCTTGAGGCGACAGAGAAGTATGAGAGTGCCAGAAAGGTAGTCAGGGACTTCATTCACGCTGACTCTGAGAAGGAGATAATCTTCACCAGGAATACCACAGAGAGCCTTAACCTTGTGGCATACAGCTACGCGCTGAATAACCTTAAGGCTGGTGACGAGATAGCAGTTACGATCATGGAGCACCACAGCAACATGCTTCCATGGCAGATGGCGGCCAGAGTCACAGGTGCAACTCTCAGATATCTCGACTGCGAGAAGGATGGAACGCTGACTGACGAGACCATCAATGCGGGAATCAACGAGCACACAAAGCTGCTTGCTGTCGGACATGTGTCAAATGTCCTCGGATGTGTGAATCCGGTCAGAAAGATGGCTGACAGGGCGCACAGCTTTGGCGCGGTTGTCGTTGTCGATGGCGCACAGAGTACACCGCATATGGCTATAGATGTGCATGAGCTTGGCGCTGATTTCTTTGCATTTTCAGGCCACAAGCTGATGGGACCTATGGGAATAGGAGTGTTATACGGAAGACAGGAACTGCTTGACGCGATGCCTCCATTTATGTCAGGTGGAGAGATGATAGATTCGGTTTCAAGAGATGGTGCGGTATATGCGGAATTGCCTCACAAGTTTGAGGCTGGTACAGTCAATGCGGCAGGAGCTGCGGGACTTGCGGCTGCTATAGGCTACATCAAAGAGGTTGGATTTGACTATATAGAAAAGAGAGAGCTGGAGCTCACGACCCGTGCCATGGAGGGACTTGCAAAGCTTCCTCATGTGCATGTCATCGGTTCAGATAAGCCGGAGAACCACACCGGAATAGTGGCGTTCACCATAGACAATGTACATCCGCATGATGTCAGCGAGATCATGGCTGCGGATGGAATAGATGTGAGGGCTGGACATCACTGCGCACAGCCACTGCTTGTACACCTTGGCGTGTACAACACGACAAGGGCAAGTTTTATGTTCTACAATACAGATGAAGAGGTAGATGCATTTGTGGAGAGTGTCGCAAATGTGAGAAGGAGAATGGGATATGCAGAATAATATTCAAAACAGGAATTTTTATAATGAGATCCTTACAGAGCACAATATGAGACCTGAATTCAAATATGATCTTCCTGCAGCAAATGTTGTGCTGGAGGGTGTAAATCCCAACTGTGGTGATGACATCTGGCTTAAACTGAAGGTTGAGAACGGAGTCATCGAGGATGGATCATTCGTGGGAGACGGATGTGCTATATCCCAGGCGTCGGCAGATATAATGCTTGGAATGATCATAGGAAAGACCAAGGAGGAGGCCTTGAAGCTTGGGCAGCTCTTTCTGAAGATGATACAGGGAGAGGCGACAGATGAGGAGATAGACCAGCTTGAGGAGGCGTCTGCGCTTAAGGATATAGCGCATATGCCGGCCAGAGTAAAGTGTGCGGTCCTCGGATGGCACACCCTTGAGGAAGCGTTGAAGAATATATCATAAGGGTGGATTCCTTATGATATATTCTTTATCTGCATCTTAACTATAGGCATGATATACTTCACTTGAATGTGTGAAAGCGGGCGCCGCTGGTAAGATCTATGTCGTTTGTGACATGAGGTGTACTGGTGGCGCTTTCTTTAAAATAATCCAAAGGGATTGATACATATGAAAAAAATAAATATACAAAAAAGCATAAATAATACGGAGTGTAAATGTAAGGATGTTATAAAAAATGTGCTGTTGATGCTGGTTGTGATAGCCATAGGGGTTGGACTGTGTCTGATAATAAAGACAACATTTACTACAGACATATTGATACCGGCCGTTATGGTGTTTTCGGTATTTTTGATATCGGTGTTTACTGACGGGTATGTATATGGAATACTGGCATCTATAGTCAGTGTGATAATAGTGAATTTTGCATTTACATTTCCGTATTTCAAGATAGATTTCCTTATACCTGAAAATATCACATCGGCGATAATCATGATAGCCATAGCGTTTATCACCTGTGGATTTACAAGCAAGATAAAGTATCAGGAAATGCTCAAGAAAGAGAGTGAGATGGAGAAAATGAGAGCGAACCTGCTCAGGGCGGTATCCCACGATTTCAGGACTCCGCTCACAACTATATATGGTGCGAGCTCGGCCCTCATAGAGAACGGAAGGGAGTTCACGGATGAACAGAGGGAGAAGATGCTCAGGGGAATACAACAGGACTCCCAGTGGCTTTACCGTATGGTTGAGAATCTGTTGTCCATCACCAGACTGGATGGTGATATCAAACTTATAAAGACGCCCATAGCACTGGATGAACTTATAGATTCTGTGCTCATCAAATTTGCAAAGAGATATCCTGATCAGGAGGTGGAAGTCAATCTGCCCGATGAGCTGGTCATCATACCGATGGATGCCATTCTCATAGAACAGGTTATCATAAATATCCTCGAGAATGCAGTACAGCATGCGAAGGGAATGAAGAATCTGGCATTGAATGTGAAATGCGATGGCGACAGGGTTGTGTTTGAGATCCAGGATGATGGCGATGGAATACCGGAGGATAGGTTGAAACACCTGTTTGATGGCAGTCTTTTAGGAGACAGCTCCAATGAGGTGTCCGCGGACTGCAGGCAGAGAAAGAATGCCGGAATAGGTCTGTCGGTATGTGCGACCATCATAAAAGCACATGGCGGAGATATAAGCGCATACAATTCCGTGGAAGGCGGTGCAGTATTCAGATTTACATTGAAGATAGAGGAGGTTACGGATGAGCAATAACAAATATAAAGTCCTGATAATAGAAGATGAGCAGAATATCAATAATCTGCTGGATACTTTAATGCAGGCAAATGGCTATCAGACGATCATAGCCACATCCTGCGGAAGCGGTCTTATGATGTATGCGTCCCACAGACCTGACATAGTGATACTTGATCTGGGACTTCCAGATAAGGATGGAATAGCATTTCTCACGGAGATAAGAAAGACGGATTTCACGCCGGTCATAGTGCTCTCGGCGAGATCTGATGAGAAGGATAAGGTGGAGGCGCTCAACCTGGGGGCAAATGATTATGTGACCAAGCCGTTTGGCTCTGAGGAGCTGGTTGCCAGGGTCAGATCTGCGCTCCGCACAGTGCTTTACCAAGCGCATGACAGTGAACTGCCGACAGGGAAATTCCAGACTGGGGATTTGCTCATAGACTACGAAGCCAGACGAGTGTTCATAGGGGATGAGGAGATCAAGCTGACTCAGACTGAGTACAACATAGTCGATCTTCTGTCCAGACATCCGGGCAAGATGCTTACATACAGTTTCATCGTAAAAGAGGTATGGGGCTACAATGACATGGGAAGCACCAAGAGACTTCAGGTAAATATGGCGAATATAAGAAAGAAGTTCGGAGTGAAGCCGGGCAAGAAGAGTTTTATCATCAATGAGCTGGGCGTGGGATACAGGATGTGTGATGACAGCGAAAAACTCATTGATAGTATTTGATTGTAGATTAATAAAATAAAGTCCGCTATACTGATTTTATGAAGTATAGCGGATTTTTTATTAAATCAGGAGGAGTGTTATGAAAGGGTACAGAAAAATCATGAAGGCTGTGGCGGTCATTCTTGCATTTGCACTGATATTTTCAGGTATGAATGTTCCGGGAACTGCGCTGGCAGCTACAACGGCGGCTACGGCAAAAAACACGGTTGTAAAGAGCATCACTGTGAGCAATCTGCCAGCCGGCACACTTACGCTCAAGGCGGGAAAGTCATTTGCTCTTAAGACAAATGTGGCGGCGAAAGAGCTGAAATTCGTAACCAGCAACAGAAGGATAGCAACCGTGACAACTGCGGGAGTGATCAAAGCAGGAAATGTAAAAAATGGGACAGCTAAGATTACAATGTCGCTGAAGGCTGATCCTAAGGTAAAGAAGGTTATTACGGTAACTGCAGGACAGCCTGTCACGAGTGTAAAGCTTACTAAAAGCAAGCTGACGCTGGTAAAAGGAAAAAGTGCTGTGGTAAAGGCTTCTGTTGGAACAAGCAAGGCAAGCAATAAGAAGGTCGTATGGAAGAGCAGCAATATAAAGGTTGCTAAGGTTAATTCCAGAGGACGGATAACAGCAGCCGGAGGCGGTTCAGCAGTCATCACAGCAGTAGCTGCAGATGGTTCCGGCAAGAAGGCAAGTTGTAAGGTATCAGTCAAGGCGTATGTAACTTCTATAAAGTTCAAAAAGGGCAGCGGTAAGATGTATGTGGGAAAAACAGAACAGTTAAACCCAGTCATTGCACCGGCAGATGCAACAAACAAGAAGTGTACCTGGAAGTCTTCGAATGATAAGGTCGCTATGGTAAGTTCATCCGGACTCGTTGTGGCTGTTGGCGCTGGAACCACAGTGATTACAGCAACAACTACAGACGGAACAAAAAAGACAGTAAAATATAAGCTGACAGTTCTAAATGCTGTGAAGATTGCTTCGGCGCAGGTGGATAACAGGCAGACAATAAATGTTACATTGTCATCTGCACAGAAGCTGACAGCATCAAATTTTGCTGTTAAAGTAAAGACCACATTAAATGGCGGCATATACAACAAGAGCATTCCGATTGAAAGTGTGTCTACAGGAGACAATAAAAAATACACGATCAGGTTTAACAAGGAGAACAGGCTTTCATCTTCGGACAGAATATGTGTGTACGTAAGTGGACTTACAGGAACAGGAACCGGTAAGGTGGAGACATATTATTCTGACGGAAAGTATAATAAGACATATTATGAAGCCAGAGCAATTGAGCAGAATGCGAATGTGAATACAGACGTTAATTTATCTGGCAGTGGCTACCTCAAGGTTTCTGTAAAGGACGTTCCGGCTGGAATGAGGTATACAATAGGTGGAATGCGTTCCAACTGTATTACTTTCACAGGGAAAATAACCAAGTCTGGCACATCAGTCACGACAATTACAGCAGTTGATGAGTATGGTAATACAATGACAACTATCGTAACATGGTGTGTATACAACAGCTCCGTGATATCAGCTTATTACAGCCCAAGGTATTATCGCACTCGTGGTGAAAGTGGAGCGGCTGTGCATGTAGCTGCTGATATAAATTCTGTAGCTGGTGGCTCAGGAAATTATATCTATGATATAGTTGGCAATACTTATGGTCTTGATATTTATAGTAATGGTAAATTGGAGGGTTACATCAATAAGGCTGGTACTTATAATATAAAAGTCAGGATAACGGATTCCGATAATGCCGGAGTCAGCACAACTGTAGACTGTGTGATAAATGTTGCACAGGGAATTACAGTATCGGGATATATCAGGGATGTGGCAGGAGAAGTATTGTCAAATGCATATATTATATTTACGAATAGGGACAAATCCACAGAGTATACATATTACTGTTATTCTGATGTAAAAAGAGATGGATCGTATTCTGTAGATATTGTTCCTGGGACATATGATATAGCTATATATTCGGGTTCGGACACAACATACATATATTCACAGCGGTTTACCGGAAACATTTCGGGAAGAAATTATTCGTCGGATGTAAAAAAGATATCCGTTAGATCAAAGGATAACGGATATAATATAGAGAATATCGGCACATGGTATGACGAGGATGGCAACAGCGTTGGAGCTGGTGCATACGTTTATCTGGCGCCTGGTACTTACAGACTTACAGGTCGCGGGGTTGCTTTAGCCGGAACTATAACCGCAACGATAAACAGCAAGACTTCATATGTTGTAGCAGATATTAAGACAGACTATGAGGAGATTGGTGATAGAACCTCTATAAATGCATCAGTGGGAACATACTATAGATTTGTTCCAAAGATGACGGCAGCATACTATATCTATTCAAGCTCTGGATCGAGTAATAATCCATATGGACATCTTTATGATGCAGATGGAGAAGTGCTTACAATTAATGATGATGACAAGCAGGAGCATATCAGCACAGGAAATGACCACGATTTCTATATGTCATATAACTGTGAAGCAGGAAAAGTCTACTATATTAATGTTACACGAAACAGCAGTATGGTATATATAACCACAGAGTATCCTGGAAATTAAGAGGATACCCGTACGTCTTTTTATGTGGGTATGAATAATGCTCAATAGCATGTGCGAGATTGACAAGCATAGTATATAATTTATACCATATGATATGGTGTATTAAAAAGGGAAGGTTATGTTTTAAGGAAAAAGGAGGAACTTTATGAAAAGAAGTAACAGGTTTATGGCGGTCGTTGCGGTGATCCTTGCATTTGCATTGACATTTACAGGTGTCAGCATTCCGGCAAATGCGGCGGCCACATCAACCGTCAAGAGTATCGCGGTGAAGAATCTTCCAAGTAATACTCTTACACTCAAGGCGGGGAAAACATTTACACTGAAGACAAATACGACTTCAGGCAA